>JAIRNX010000039.1 GCA_031257815.1 Lactobacillales bacterium | reverse complement strand
GACTTAATTTTTTATAGTAATACTCTGTAACTGTTCCTTTAATAACAGTCATTGGGCTGACAAGTGTAGCATAAGGAGTGCTTGAATCCGTTTTTCCTTTTTCATTAACATAAACGGTTCCATCAAAGTTTGCTGTAATTGTTGCTGTGACTTTTTCCTCTGCTTGTTTAATTGCTTTATTAGCACTAGATAAATCTGAACGCGATGTTTCAAGGGCTTGCTTAGCTTGATTAACCGCATCATCTTGCGCATCTAGTGCTTGTTGAAGTGAATCAACTTTTGCCAATAACTCTTGCTTTTGAGCAGCACCATCCGCAAAATCCGTATTTACATTTTTTAAATCGCTCTTGGCTTGATTTAATCTATTTTGCAAATCTTGTTGTTTTTGCTGGGCTGTAACTAAGTTAGCGTTGGCGTTTGAAACAGCTGTATTGTATTTATCTAACGATTGCAGCTGCTCTTGGACTTGATCTTGTGCCTTACTATCTTGATAGATGGCAATAACATCGCCTGCTTTAATACTTTGACCATCCGCCACCGAAAGCTGACTAATCTTTCCTAATGATTGATCAAAATAATGATTCTCTGTTATTTGCGGTTGAACCGTTCCTTTAAAACTTAAAGGATCAGGTTTTTGCAAAGTCACAACTTGATATTTAGACTCTGCACTTTCTTCTTTTTCTTCTTGACTACTACGAAAGGCCACAAAAACAATAATTAAAAAAATAGCAACGCCGCCAAAAATACTAAAATGAATTTGCTGTTTGCGTGTCAATTTTTTCAACCCCCTACCTCCTCATTTTCTAATTTGAAAATGTAAACAATCGCTAAAATTGCGGGAAGATTTAACACCAAAGTAGTGATAATAGTTTTAATAATTGAATTGTTTCCTGAATTATTCTTGGGCGCAAAAGATAGATTATAAACCAGTTGAATGGCTGATACTAAAAGATAAATATAATAAAGATTTTTCTTTGGTAACTCTTGTGCTTTAATTTTTTTATTGGCTAGAAAAAGAAAAATGAGAAAAATTACAGTCAAAACAACTGAAAGACAAGCAAATATTTTAACAAAGGGCTGATTAAAAGCTTCATACAATGCCGCACCTTTTTCTCCAAAGGCTTTTGACTTATAAATGCTAGGATTTAAAGCAACCGGAAGACCAATCAAGCTAAGCACCGTACTTATAGCAGTGATAACAAGAGTAATCATATTTACTAACTTTAATCTTTTAAAATTTTTTTCTTGAACTTCATTCATAATAATTCCATCCTCCTAATATTCAAAGAATATCTACTTACAATAAAGATACGCAAAGTATAACTTACAACATCCTCATTTCAAAGATTTAAAAATCGTAAAAATTGGTTAGGTGTCATTGCTCAGTGAAAATGTCCCGATTTTTGAAAAAAATAAATGTCCCAGAAAAAGGATAGAAGAAGAATGGGAATTAGAACGAACTCAATTAAGAAATGATAAAATAGCGAGGTGAAATGCAGCACGTCAAACGCATGAAAGTCTCCCAAGCCCCTAAGAAACTGTTAACGATCTCCATAATAGCGAAATTTTTGGCAAACTTTTATTGAATTACTATGAAACGATGGAGCTTGAGCGGATTGAAAGATTTTTATATGAACACGGATTAAACCAAAGATACTGGGATAAAATTCAGGCTATTGGGCTTCCCTTCTGCTTAAATTCACACATCTTTAACAAAGGGCATTTTACACACTTTGGCTTTTTTGCTGTGCAGTGATAGCGTCCAAAAAAAATCATTGTATGATGAGCTTGCACCCAAAGATTTTTGGGAATATTTTTCATAAGTGTTTGTTCTACTTCTAAAACCTTGGCATCTTTTTTTACAATTTTTAGACGTTTAGCAATTCTTTCAACATGTGTATCAACCGCAATTCCCGGAATGCCAAAAGCATCTCCTAAAACGACATTGGCCGTTTTTCTGCCAACACCAGGCAATTTTATAAGTTCTGAATGTGATGATGGCACTTTGCCATTAAATTCATCTACTAGTATCTGCGAAGCAGTAATAATATTTTTAGCTTTATTACGATACAAACCAATTGCTTTAATTTTTTCTATAACATCCTCCATATCAGCTTTGGCCAATGCAGACGGTGTGGGGTAAGCGGCAAAAAGCATGGGAGTGACTTTATTAACAGTCACATCTGTTGTCTGCGCACTTAAAATAACGGCGATTAACAACTCAAAAGGATTGCGAGCATTTAATTCTCCGTGAGCATCTGGAAATAAATTGCCCATTTCACTTAAAGCGTACATTATTTTTTTCTTAGATAACATTTTTCTTCTATAACCACTTTTCAATTGTAACTTTTGGCTGATTTTTAACGCGTTTTTGTGCTTCTTGTTGATCAATTTCTTTTTGTAAAATTTGCTTTTTCCGGTTATTTTGCTCTTTAATAACATCGGCTTTGGTTCGGATATTTTTCCCTTCCCAAGTCAAAAGAATGCGATCAATATAATTGAAATTATAGGCATTTGCTAATACCGCTTCAGTTAGTGCAAGTTGAATAATTTCTGGATCGTATTTATCTTGCTCCAACCACATACAAAGCCTTTCAATCTCGATAGGTGTTAAAACTCTGCCAAACTCTTGTTGAAATTGTTGATTTAACTCGGCAATGCCGATCTTTTTAGTTGATTGGTCAGCATTTTCTGCTTTTTTTGTACTACAAATATTTTCTAGACGATCAAATAAGAGATATGGATCATAAAAATCAATCAACTGTCCATTTGTTTCTTTTTTTGATTTTAAAGCCAATAATTCTTTTTGGATTAAACGAGCAATA
>JAIRNX010000158.1 GCA_031257815.1 Lactobacillales bacterium | reverse complement strand
GACAAGTTATTCGGTTAAAGAACTTTTTGATAGTGGTATGATTGCTTCTGCAAGCTCAAGTGTTATTGCTTTAGCAGAAAAAATTGCCGGCACTGAAGCTAAATTTGTTGAAATGATGAATGATAAGCTTAAAAAATGGGATATTAAGAATGATGTTCAACTTGTCAATTCAACAGGAATAAACAATTCTTTTATTCCTGAAAAATATCGCATGCCAGGTAGTAAAGAGGATCAGGAGAATATGATGAGCGCTCGCAGTGTTGCAGTGGTTGCTTATCATTTGCTTAATGATTACCCTGAAATTTTAAAAGTTAGTAAAAAAACAAAGGAACAGTTTGGAGTTGGCACTTTTTCAGAATTTGAAATGAAGAATTTAAATGGCATGTTGCCTGGGATGAACTGGGAGTATGAAGGTGTTGATGGCTTAAAAACAGGGACAAATGAACTGGCAGGACAATGTTTTGTCGGAACTTGTTTAAAGAAAAATCAACGCATTGTAACTGTTGTTTTGCATGCCAACGGTGCTGAGGAAAATAGTGGCGCTCGCTACATTGAAACTGCTGATTTAATGGATTTTGTTTACGATAATTGGAAATACGAACAAATCGCTTCTAAAGGTAAAACATTAAAACAAATAAATACTTTATCTGTGAAGGATGGAAAAAAAGATAATGTTGCGCTTGTACTGGATGAAGACGTTAAAGATTGGGTTTGCGATGATATGAACAAGGTTAATCTTCAGGTAACTTGGAATAAAGGTCATAAGAAAAAACTTATCGCTCCTGTGAAAAAGGATGAAAATGTAGGTAAAGTTGCCATTCAGCTAAAAGATGATAAATTGGGCTATCTACTTCCATCCCAACAGCAACAGCATTATCAAATGGTTACTAATGAGGATGTAAAACGTCAATTCTTCTTGAAAGTATGGGGGAATCATATTTTAGAATGGCTTGATGGAAAATTTAAATAAAAAAGTAAACTCTATGTCTTTTAAATTAATTAAATTCGTTAAAAGTTTCGTAACTGATTCTTCAGCGAATTTTTTGTTATACAACGTCAGCAATTTATTTGGTTTCAAAAATTTTCGGTTAAAATGAAGTTATTAACAGCTTATGTTGTTATAAAAAGTGTTTCTGATTGAAATATGATGAAGCATGTACTTAGCATAACAATAAAGATTAAATTGGATGTGAGAAGTATTAATGAAATTAATCCAGTTAAATTATTTTTTAGCGATTGTAGATGCCCATTCGATGAGTCAAGCAGCAAAGAGATTATTTATTACACAACCTGCATTATCTCAATCGATTCATGAGTTAGAAGAAGAACTTGGTATTACATTATTTACCAGAAATTCAAAAGGAATGAGTTTGACAAATGATGGGATTGAATTTCTAAGTTATGCTAGGCAAATGATTCAACAAGCGGACTTAATAAAAAGAAGATATCAAATTAAACGCTCAGTTGATTTTTTTTCAATTTCCGCACAACATTATTCATTTGTTGTAGAAGCATTTGCAAAGTTGGTTGAAGAACGTTGCGAAAATGACTTTAAGTTTCAATTAAAAGAAACAAGAACAAACGAGGTTTTTTTAGATGTCAGTGAATTACGAAGTGAAATCGGAATAATTTTTATTACTCCTTTTAATTTTCACTTTTTAATGAATCATATGGAACATTTAAATTTGGATTATTATCCGCTATTTCGTGCTAAGCCACATGTTTTTTTAAGTTCTAACAATCCTCTTGCCCATAAAAAAGAAGTAACTTTTGCTGAATTAGCCTGTTATCCTTATTTATCTTATGAGCAAGGAACGATGAACTCTGTTTATTTTAATGAAGAGGCTCTTAGTAATTTTCCAAAGTGTAAAGAAATTATTGTAAGTGATCGAGCCACATTGTTTAATTTGTTGATTGGAATTAACGGATATACGATTAGCACAGGGATTATTAATTCGGAACTAAACGGAGAAAATATTTGTTCAGTATTGCTAGCTCATAAAGAACATATCGAAATCGGTTATGTTACAAGGAAATTTACTGTATTAAGTGATATCGGCAAAAGATATTTAGAATTGTTAAAAAAAGTTATTCATTCTTAATGAAATGGCTGAACCTTTTCTAAAATTTCTTATGATTAGGAATTTAGGTATTTTTAAGAAAAAATACCTAAATTACATTGTTTTTTTATGTTAATTGTTTACGAATTGCTTGGGTTGCTTGGACAATATTTTTCAAACTAGCTTTTGTTTCCAAAATACCTCGTGTTTTTAATCCACAGTCAGGGTTTATCCATACTTGTTTAGCTGGTAGATATGTTAAAATTTTTTCGATTGCTTCTTCAATTTCTTTTACTGAGGGAATACGCGGAGAATGAATATCATATACTCCAGGTCCTACCAATGTTTCAAAATTACTTTCTCTCAGCTTACTCAAAATCGATAAATCTGAACGACTTGCTTCAAAAGAAATCACATCTGCATCTAATAAATCAATCGTCGGAATAATTTCTTCAAATTCAGAGTAGCACATATGAGTATGAATTTGCGTTTTTGGACTAACTTGACTATGTACTAAACAAAAAGCCTTTACTGCCCAATCTAAATATTCTGATTGCCAATCGCTTTTTCGTAATGGCAATTTTTCTCGCAACGCTGCTTCATCAATCTGAATAATAGAAATTCCAGCACTTTCTAGATCTAAGACTTCTTCACGAATTGCTAATGCAATCTGATAAGCTTGTTCTTTAAGTGAAATATCTTCGCGGGGAAACGACCAATTTAAAATTGTCACAGGTCCAGTCAGCATTCCTTTGATATATTTTTCTGATAAGCTTTGTGCATAACTTGTCCAAGTTACTGTAATTGCTTGTTTTCGGGAGACATCATTCCAAACAATTGGTGGTTTTACAAAACGATTTCCATAACTTTGAACCCATGCATTTTTGGTAAAGATATAACCATTTAAATTTTCTCCAAAATACTCAACCATATCATTTCGTTCAAACTCACCATGGACTAATACATCTATTCCGATAGATTCTTGCCAAATAATCCATTTATTAATTTGCTCTTTAATAAATGCTGCATAATTTTTCTTTGAGATTCTTTCTTTTTTGTAAGCGAAGCGTTGCTTTCGAACCTCAGCAGTTTGTGGAAATGAACCAATGGTTGTTGTAGGCAATAAAGGCAAATTTAATTCTTTTGTTTGAATTTCTCTTCGTTGCTTGCGTGACGGTTGACGATTAAATTCTGCCTTTGTTAATTCTTTAATTTGCTCTGATACTTTTGTATTGGCTTTTGTTCTTGGGAACTTAAACAATGCTTGATTTTTTTCAAAAGTTTTTGCATGAAAGTGATTCAATAAATCTTTGATTTCTCGAATTTCTATTAATTTTTCAATAGCAAATGACAAATGTTGTTTTACAGAATCTGCCAACTTAGTTTCAGCTTTCACAGTTAATGGAACGTGTTGAAGCGAACAAGAAGAGTTAATAATAACTTCAAAGCAGTTTGGCAAATTTCTTAATAAATCTAGTGTTTTTTGATAATTATTTCTCCAAATGTTTTTTCCATTTATAACACCTGCAAATAAAATTTTTGTCTTAGGAAAATCAAACTGGTTCAATAAATTAATTGTTTCTTTGCCTTCGACAAAATCTAAACCAAAGCCGTCAAAGTTTAGTTGAATAATATCTTGATAACTATCACGAACATCTCCAAAGTATGTTTGCAATAGCACATGAGTTTTTTCCTTTCTAATCAAAATAGACTGATATAAGTGTTTGAACAACTCAATATCTTCTTTGGTTAAATCACAAACTAAACTTGGTTCATCTAATTGAACCCAATTAACATTTCGAGCAGACAATTTTTCCAGTAATAAACTGTAAACTTTAATAAGATCTTCATAGAAATCTTGTGATTTTACACCATCTTTAAAAGTTGCTAATTTTAAAAAAGTAAATGGACCAATGATTACAGGCTTTGTTTGAATATTTTGTAGTGTTGCTTCACATAATTCGTCGAAAATTTTCGTAGTATTTAACTGAATTTTTATTGTTTTATCAAATTCTGGAACCAAATAATGATAATTAGTATTAAACCATTTTTTCATACTTAATGCTTTTACATCACCATTTTCTCCCTGATACCCTCGAGCCATTGCAAAATAAGTATCTAACACATTTAAGTTAAGCTCTTTATAACGCTTAGGAACAACATTCAACATTATTGCGGTATCTAACATTTGGTCATAAAAAGAAAAATCATTGGAAGGAATAAATTCAATATCCGCCTTTTTTTGAAGATGCCAATTCTGTTTACGAATGTTAGAAGCAACTATTTGCAGTTCATTTTCAGAAATTTCTTTTTTAAAATACTTTTCCGTTGCAAATTTTAGTTCTCGATTTTCACCAATTCGTGGAAAACCAATAATTGAAGTTCTAGACATATTTTTTCCTCCATATTTGTTGTACTATCTAATAATCATTGCAAACTGAATTTTACATTGCAATTACCTAAAGAAGAATTTATATTTTTTTATTAAAAAATATAAGAAAAATTTATAGTCATTTTAAAAAAAAACAGTCAAACATTCCCGAATTTTTCATACAGTCTTTTAATAAACGTTAACAATTTACTTGGTTTCAAAAATTTTTCAGTTAGAATGAAGTTACTAAGTTTTTACGAATTGAAAGGAGAAAGCAATGCTAAAATCTGTAGTAGCTGTTGTTATGGGCAGTATTTCTGATTGGAAGACGATGAAATATGCTTGTGAGTCCTTAGAGATGCTTGAGATTAACTATGAAAAAAAGGTTGTGTCTGCTCATCGCACACCAGATTTAATGTTTGAATTTGCTGAAAAGGCGCGAGATCGTGGGCTTAAAGTCATTATTGCTGGCGCAGGAGGCGCAGCTCATTTGCCAGGGATGCTTGCAGCTAAAACGACCTTGCCAGTGATTGGCGTACCTTTGCGCTCACAAGCTTTAAACAGTTTAGACTCTCTACTTTCAATTGTGCAGATGCCAAAAGGCATACCTGTTGCAACAGTTGCTATTGGCAAAGCTGGAGCGATAAATGCTGGATTATTGGCGGCGCAGATGTTAGCAGCTTTTGATGAAAAACTAGCCCAAAAATTAGAAGATTATCGTTTAAAAATTAAACAAATGGCTATAGAAAGTAGTGAGAAACTTGTCTAATAAAATTATGCCAGGACAAACTATCGGCATTATTGGTGGTGGGCAGTTGGGTCGCATGATGGCGATTGCGGCAAAGGAGATGGGCTTTCGTATTGGCGTGCTTGATCCGGTGGATGATTCGCCAGCTGCTCAGATTGCCGATTTTCAAATTGTTGCCAATTATGATGATAAAAGAGCTTTAGAAAGACTTGCTAAAACTTGCGATGTTTTAACTTATGAATTTGAAAATGTCGATGTTGATGGGCTTGTTGCTATTCAAGATAAGGTATCTATTCCGCAAGGAACGGATTTACTTGCTATTACTCAAGATCGCTTGCTTGAAAAAGCGTTTTTGGAGGAAGAAAATATTATCATTGCTCCTTTTGCGACCATTGTTCATCCGATGGAGATTCAAGATGCAATTAAAGATATCGGCTATCCTTGCGTTTTAAAAACGACCCGAGGTGGCTATGATGGAAAGGGGCAGCATGTCATTGTTAGTGTGGCTGATATAGCACCAGCGATGAATTTATTGCGTCAGGGAACGTGCGTGTTGGAGGCGTTAATTCCATTTGTAAAAGAGCTTTCGATTCAAGTAGCAGGTAACGGGTGCGGGGCTTACACGGTTTTTCCTGTGGTGGAGAATATTCACCGTCGCAATATTTTACATGAAACAATCGCTCCTGCTAATGTTTTAGATGAAGTAATTGAAGAAGCTAGGCGCTTTGCGCTGGTAATGGCCGAATCTTTAAATTTAGCGGGCGTTCTTTGTGTAGAAATGTTTCTGACGAAAGAAGGAGGTATTTATGTGAATGAGTTAGCGCCGCGTCCACATAATTCAGGCCATTACACAATTGAGGCATGTTCGATGAGTCAATTTACCGCGCATATTCGAGGGATTGTCGGCTGGCCTCTTCCTGAAGTTAAGTTGTTTTCGCGCGCGGTAATGGTGAATGTGCTAGGGGAAGAGTATGTGGAGACGCAGGCGCTAATTCCGAAAAAAGCGGAGTGGAATTTTCATTATTACGGAAAGCATGAAGTGAAGAATGGGCGGAAAATGGGGCATATCACAATTTTGACAGATGATCTTTCGGAAACATTGGAGGAAATTTATCAGACGGGCGTGTGGGATTAAAAGTGGATCAATGTAAAGAAAAAGGTTGGAGGCAAGTGAATGATTAAGCGTTACACACGCGAAGAGATGGGCAGAATTTGGACGGATGAGAATCGTTACCAGGCGTGGTTAGAAGTAGAGATTCTGGCGGATGAAGCATGGGCTAAGTTAGGCGAAATCCCCAAAGAAGATGTAGTGAAGATTCGAAAAAAGGCGACGTTTGATGTAGAGCGCATTTTGGCGATTGAGCAGGAAACAAAGCACGATGTGGTGGCGTTTACACGCGCGGTTTCGGAGTCGCTTGGTGAGGAGCGTAAGTGGATTCATTACGGATTGACGTCAACAGATGTCGTCGATACGGCGTACGGGTATTTGTTAAAGCAAGCAAACAATTTGTTGCGCGCAGATTTAGCGAAATTTACGGCGATTATAGCTGCAAAAGCCAAAGAGCATAAGTACACCGTGATGATGGGGCGCACGCATGGCGTGCATGCGGAGCCGACAACTTTTGGGTTGAAGCTCGCGCATTGGTATTCGGAAATGAAGCGCAATATAGAGCGCTTTGAGCGTGCAGCAAATAGAGTGGAAGCGGGGAAAATTTCCGGTGCCGTAGGGACATTTGCGAATATTCCCCCTTTTGTAGAAGAGTATGTTTGCGCCAAACTTGGCATTCGCGCTCAGGAGATTTCAACACAAATTTTGCCGCGTGATTTACATGCAGAATATTTTTCAGCGATGGCGTTGATTGCAACTTCCATTGAACGCATGGCGACCGAAATTCGAGGGTTGCAAAAGTCAGAACAACGTGAAGTGGAAGAATTTTTTGCAAAAGGACAAAAAGGGTCGTCAGCCATGCCGCATAAACGTAATCCGATTGGCTCAGAAAATATGACCGGTCTTGCTCGCGTGATTCGTGGACATTTAGTTCCCGCGTTTGAGAATGTTTCGCTCTGGCATGAACGGGATATTTCACATTCTTCAGCAGAAAGAATCATCATCCCGGATACCACGATTTTGTTAAATTATATGTTGAATCGTTTTGGCAAGATCGTTGAAAATTTAACTATTTTTCCGGAAAATATGCGGCGCAATATGGACTGCACGTTTGGACTGATTTATTCGCAGCAAGTAATGTTAAAGTTGATCGATAAGGGGATGACACGGGAAGAAGCTTATGATTTGGTACAGCCAAAGACCGCGTATGCGTGGGATCATCAGACGGATTTCAAGCCGTTGTTGTTGGCAGATGAGAAGGTGATGGCGGCGTTGAGTTTAAAGGAGTTGGAGAATGCGTTTGATTATCATTGGCATTTGAAGAATGTTGACACCATTTTTGAGCGCGCTGGGTTAGAATCTGTTAACGATCTCTAGTTAAATGAATTTTTGAGCTATTTTTTTCGTAGTTTGAGGCTAAAAGCACAGTTTTTAGGTAACGGATAAAAGAAAACGAAGTTTTCTTGTCACCGTAAACGTAAGTTTAGCGGTGCTAAATCGAGGCTTTTTAACGAAAAAATACGGAAAAATAGCCAAAATCATTCATCACTCCGAGATCGTTAACAGATTCTTAAAGTAAAAAGGTGGTTTTTAAATGGCACTAATTGAGCGAATTAATCCGCATATAAAAACGATTCAGATTTCAGATATTCGCAAATTTGATATGGAAGTTTCAAAAATTCCTGACATGATCAAATTAACTCTTGGAGAACCTGATTTTACGACACCTGAGCATGTAAAGCAGGCAGGAGTAGCTGCTATTAAAGAAAATTTTACACGTTATTCTAAAATGAATGGTTTTTTTGAACTACGAAAAGCAGCAGCTACTTTTATGAAAGAAAAGTATAATGTTAGTTACAATCCAGAAACAGAAATCATTGCAACTGTCGGAGCAACAGAAGCACTTTCGGCCACCTTATTTACGATTTTAGAGCCTAAAGATCAGGTTTTAGTCCCTACACCAATTTATCCGGGTTACTTACCTTTGATTGCAATGGCAGGCGCAACTCCGATTCTTTTAGATGCAGCTGATAATGATTTCGTTTTAACGCCTGAACATATTGATGAGGCGATGAAAAAGCATGGCAAAAAAGTAAAAGCTATTATTTTAAACTATCCTGCTAATCCCACGGGAGTTACCTATTCACGTAAAGAGATCTTTAAACTGGCTAATACGCTTAAAAAATACGAAATTTTTGTGATTTCAGATGAAATTTATTCCGAATTAACTTATGAAGCAACCCATGTTTCCTTTGGTGAATACTTATTTAACCAGACAGTTGTGATTAATGGCTTATCAAAATCACACGCAATGACCGGTTGGCGGATCGGTTTTACTTTTGCACCGGAAAAATTCACACAAGAAATCCTTAAAGCACACCAGTATTTGGTAACAACAACTTCTTCTATATCCCAGAAAGCAGCTATTGAAGCCTTAATTAAGGGAGCAAACGACGCAGTTGCTATGCGTAAAGAATATCAAAAACGCCGTGATTTTGTTTATCAAGAAATGAGAAAATTGAACTTTGAAATTGCTAGACCCGCAGGAGCTTTTTATATTTTTGCCAAAATCCCGCAGGGACATCTTCAAAATTCCTTTGCTTTTTGTCATGATTTAGCTGCAAGAGGCAAAGTGGCCTTGATTCCTGGTTCTGCTTTTGGCAAAGCCGGGGAAGGTTATGTGCGCGTGAGCTATGCGACAGATATGGAAAAGTTAGTAGAAGCAATGACAAGGCTAAAGGGATATATGTTATAGCGTTATAGCGGATTTCTAAGAGCCTGTTAACGATCTTTAGTGAAATGAATCCTGTTATACAAATTGTAATCAAGCAAAGCTTGAAACAATTTGTAATAACCCGACAGGTTTTTTGAACTATTTTTTCATAATTTGAGGCAAAAAATGTAGGTTTAGCGGTGCTAAATCGAGGCTTTTTAACAAAAAAGTGTGGAAAAATAGCCAAAACTATTCATCGCTCCGAGATCGTTAACAGGCTCTTAGCATTTTTTTTAAATGCCCTTAATAAAATAAATTACCATCGTCGCCTCTCACAGTAAAATTTTTAATATCTCATTTTTCATCCTCTTGCTGATGGGTGTTCGTGTGATAATTGCATTAAGTCTATGAACCCTCTTCATTAAATCACACAAACAAAGACTCATTGGCAAGGAGAGGGGTTAAAAAATTCCTTTTTTTGAAAGTATATTTTTACTTAACCTGCTCTAGTGCTTCATTGTAGTACACTCTTAACTTATCAACTAATTCAAAACATTCGTTAACAGAAAAAATTCCTATAGCATGGTTCATGGTTTTTAAGCCCATTTCTTTTTTACCACTCAATAAAAAGTAATACCCTTTCACAAATTTAAAAAGAAATCTTGTATGTATATTTTCTTCATTTCTTTGTGTGGCCAATACAGCTTCTATTTCGCTGAAAAATTCAGCCGCTTTTGCCAAATCATTTTCTCTTAAACATCGATAAGAAACATTTATTAACAATATTAAAAAATTTCGTTTACCTCTTTCTTCAAAACAAAGCGCTTCTTTTTGTTCAAAGATTCTTTGCATTGTTTGTTTCATAATCTTAAAGGGTAGTATATCGGTTAAACTCCCAAATAAAATAACATCATTAATACCCCAGTAACTTAAAGTAAAAAAAAATTCTGCAACTTTTTCCACTATTTTTTGTGGAATTACAAACTCTAGATCCATATCATTAATCATCGCAGCCGCCATCAGAAGATGAGCATGGTCAGCATTATCTAAATCTTTTTCCGCGACTTTAGTTTGATAAAGTTCTTTTAAAGAAACAACATTTTTAGTTAAATAAAAATTTAATGTTTTTCTCATAAATTCTTTATTAGGACTTAATTGATAATCAAAAACCCTTAAAGTGATTTCATCTAAAGACAGACCTAACGATGAAGACAAATCCATAAAATAGACAAAGTTCATTCGCTGTTTACCATCCTCAATAGCATAATATGTACGTCTATCGCATATTCCATCCGTAAGTAAGTCAACTTTACATCGCTGTTCTTTCCGGCGATTTTTAAAAAATTCTCCCATCATTTCTTCAATTAGCATTTTACTTCGTCCTTTCTTTAAGAAATTATTGTTTTTTGTATTTACAGCGCTAACAAAGTGTTTTCTTAAATAACAAATCTTTATTAAGTGGCTATGTTAGAAAATATTATGAAAAATGATTCACAAAAATTTTATTAAAAGCCATTTTTTTGGTAAAATAACCTCGTAAATAGTGAAATAAATTAGTCATTTAGAAAATAAAACATAAAAAAGATATACAATGTGTTTTATTTTTAAGGAGGAAAAATTATGAAAAAGTTTATAACTAAACATTATGGTTTAATCATCACTTTGATAGCTTTAGCTCCACTTCTTCCACCTGGGTTTCCACATTAACAACCTTATTACATGTGTTTCACTTTAAGGAGGAAAAATTATGAAAAAGTTTATAATTAAACATTATGGTTTAATCATAACTTTGATAGCTTTCGTTCCACTTCTTCCACCTGGTGTTACAGGTTAACAACCTAACTTAATAATCATTAATTTATTTACTTATTCCGTCTCCTATTTTACATTAAAAATCAAAATTAGTTAGTGAAATTTAAGCGACATATTTTCCGCAAAACAAGTAAATTATTATCAGTTGCCTTCGATAATGTGAAA
>JAIRNX010000136.1 GCA_031257815.1 Lactobacillales bacterium | reverse complement strand
AATCCTCGATTTGGATCAACGCGCAGCTTTTCTGCGTTTACGGTGATAAAAAACTTCGTTTTCTTTTATCCATTACCTAAAAGCTGTGCTTTTAGCCTAAAATTGCATAAAAATTTTCCAAAAAACCTGGCAGGTTTACAAATTGTTTTGAGCTTGCTTGATTACAATTTGTATAACGGGATTTCATCCATAGAGAGATCGTTAACAGGTTCTAAGAAAGGAAACATTATGTCTGAAAGAAAAGAGTTATTTGAAAGATTGGTGGAGCATATTCACTTAGAAAAAGAGATTTCTCAAAGCTTTTATATGCAGCAGGCCTTACTTGAGCAGGTAGAAGTGTCCCCTGAAAAGCGTATATGGAAGTTTAGTTTTACATTTCCAACAATTTTGCCTATTGAAATATACCAGTCTTTTCAGCAGTGTTTAGCTAAGGCTTTTGCTGATATAGCTACGGTTAAGATGCAAATTAATGCAGAGAATTTATCATTTGATGAACAGCTACTAAACGATTATTTTGCCCTGATTCTAAAAAAACATTGTGATTCAGCAACTCTTTGCAAATATTTATCAAAATGTTCACTTACCTTAAAAGATGTACATGTTTTATTAAAACTTGATAATGAAGCAATGGTGAATTTTTTTGAGCAAAATTATTTACCATTTTTTATTGACTGCTTTAAAAAGCAAGGCTTTCCTCATTTAAATTTTCAACTGCTTGTTGATAATGAAGCATCCCAAAAAGCTAATTATATTTTTGAGAAAAGAAAGCAAGAGTTGGAGAACGACATGGTCAATGAAGCCCAACAAATTTTTGCAGTCAAGGAGCGAAAACTTAAAGAAAATGCCAAAGTTAACGAGCTAAAAAAAAGTTTTAATGGCCCTATATCTTTTGGTCGTGAAATTCCTAAAACGAAAGCCATTACATCAATGCAGAGTGTGACGGAAGAAGAGATGCGAATTGTTTTTGAAGGGGTTATTTTTGCGATTGATATCAGAACGACGAAAGCTGGACGCAAGATTTTAAATATTAAAGTTACGGACTATACTTCTTCATTTCAGATGCAAAAATTTGCTAATAATGAAAAAGAAGAGGCCGTGTTTGCGGCTTTAAAAAAGGGCAGCTGGATTCGCGTTCGCGGTTCAGTTCAATACAATGATTTTGCTCGTGACTTAGTGGTGAATATTAATGATCTTCAGGAAATAAAAGGGCCTGTAAGAGTAGATAGTGCGCCTGATGGAGCAAAACGAGTGGAGCTACATATGCATACCAATATGTCAACCATGGATGGCATTTCAAGTGCTAAAGATTTGGTCAATCAAGCCAAAAAATGGGGACATAAAGCTGTTGCTATCACAGATCACGCTGGTGCTCAATCTTTTCCTGATGCTTATCACGCTGCTGGTAGTGATATTAAAGTTATTTACGGTATTGAAGGCAATGTTGTTGATGACGAAGTACCTATCACCTATAATGAGCAACATATTGATTTATTAGATGCTATTTATGTTGTTTTCGATGTGGAAACCACAGGTTTATCAGCCGTTTATAATCAATTAATTCAAGTTGCCGCCACCAAGATGCACAAAGGAAATGTAATTGCCACGTTTGATGAGTTTATCGATCCGGGGATACCGATTAGTGCTTTTACAACACAATTAACGTCCATCACCAATGAGATGGTTAAAGGTTCTAAACCACTTAAGCAAGTATTGCAAGAGTTTAAAGCATTTTGTCAGGACGCTATTTTAGTTGCGCATAATGCTACCTTTGATATTGGTTTCATCAATGCCAACTATGCGCGTTATGGGATTGCCGAAATTGCTGAGTCATGTATTGATACTTTAGAGTTTGCTAGAAATTTATATCCGGATTTAAAAAAATTTGGTTTGGGACAATTAACAAAAAAATTTGCTGTTAGCTTGGAAAGTCACCATTTGGCAAGTTATGATGCTAAGGCAACAGCGCAATTAAACTGGATTTTTATTAAGGATGCTCACAAAAGGCTAGGGGTTCAGTTTCACGATGAGCTAAACACAAAAGTAAGTACTAAAGATGCTTACAAGCGTGCCAGACCTTTTCATGCTACGATTTATGCCAAAAATCAAGATGGTTTAAAAAATCTTTTCAAGCTTATTTCACTATCTTATGTGAAATATTATCATGGCAAATTGGCCCGAATTCCACGTAGTGAGCTGAAAAAATATCGTAGAGGTTTAATCATTGGCTCAGCTTGTGAAATTGGAGAAGTTTTTCAGGTAATGCTTGAAAAAGGTTACGAAAAGGCTAAAAAAGTGGCCGTGTTTTATGATTTTATTGAAATTATGCCTAAAACAGTATATGAGCCGTTATTATTTAATGAAGTAATTACCAGTGAGAAAGAGCTAGAAGAAGTATTGCGTCAGTTAATTAAACTAGGAGAAGAGTTGAACAAACCTGTGGTGGCCACAGGAGATGTGCACTATCTAGATTCCAAAGATGCTATTTATCGCGAAATTTTAGTTCGCACACTTGGTTTTGAAAATCCGCTTAATCGTTCAAAAGGCAAGGATGGCCCACTACCGCCGATGCCAAAAGTTCACTTTCGGACAACGAATGAAATGCTTAAAGAATTCGCTTTTCTTGGAGAAGAAAAAGCTAAAAAAGTGGTAGTGACTAATTCTAATCAGGTTGCAAATTGGTTTGAAACAGTGATTCCTATAAAAAAAGAACTATATACACCAAAATTTGAAAATTCCGAAGAGAAAATAGCCAAACTAACCTTTAAGCGAGCAAAAAAGCTTTATGGAACCAAATTACCTGAAATTGTTCAAACACGCATTGATAAAGAGCTAAATTCGATTATTGGAAATGGTTTTTCAGTTATTTATTTAATCTCGCAAAAGCTGGTTTTGCGATCCAATCAGCGTGGTTTTCTGGTGGGATCTCGTGGTTCGGTAGGTTCAAGTTTGGTAGCGACAATGATTGGGATTACAGAGATTAATCCGCTGCCGCCGCATTATTACTGTTCCAATTGCCATTATAATGAATTTTTTATTAAAGGAGAGTACGGTTCAGGTTTTGATATGCCTGATATTGCTTGTCCAAACTGTGGTGAGAAACTAAAAAAAGACGGTCAAGATATACCTTTTGAAACTTTTCTTGGTTTTCATGGTGATAAAGTTCCGGATATTGATTTAAACTTTTCTGGTGAAGATCAAGCGCATGCTCACTTAGATACACGTGATATTTTTGGGAAAGACCGTGTATATCGCGCGGGAACCATTGCCACTGTAGCCGATAAAACGGCTTTTGGTTTTGTAAAAGCTTATGAGCGTGATAATAATCTGCACTTGCGTAATGCTGAGATAGAGCGTTTAACACTGGGGTCTACAGGCGTAAAACGAACAACAGGTCAGCATCCCGGAGGGATTATTGTTATTCCGCAAGATATGGATGTTTATGACTTTACACCGATTGCTTATCCGGCTGAAGATATTACATCTGAGTGGCAAACAACACACTTTGACTTTCATTCAATCCATGATAATGTTTTGAAACTAGATATTTTAGGACACGATGATCCAACAATGATTCGCATGCTGCAAAATTTATCAGGCATGGATCCGGCAGCGATTCCTGTAAATGATTCTGAAGTGATGAAGATTTTTCAGGGCCCAGAAGTGCTTGGGGTAACGCCAGAACAAATCTATGCAAAGACGGGAACTTACGGTATTCCTGAGTTCGGTACGCGATTTGTTATGGGAATGCTAGAAGAAACAAGACCAACAACTTTTGCAGAACTTTTGCAAATCTCCGGTCTTTCGCACGGGACAGATGTTTGGCTAGGTAATGCACAAGAATTGATTCAAAATGGCCGAGCAACTCTAAAAGAAGTGATTGGTTGTCGGGATGATATTATGGTTTATTTGATGCATGCAAAACTTGAGTCTAATATGGCATTTAAGATTATGGAGCGTGTGCGTAAAGGTGCTTGGAATAGCATGCCAGAAGATGAGCGTGCAGCTTATCTTGCAGCGTTGAGAGAGAAAAATGTTCCTGAGTGGTATATTGATTCATGTACAAAGATTAAATACATGTTTCCCAAAGCGCATGCAGCTGCCTATGTTTTGATGGCTCTGCGTGTAGCATATTTTAAAGTACATTTCCCTATTCTTTATTACTGTGCCTACTTTTCAATTCGAGCAACGGATTTTGATTTGGTGGCAATGGCTGGCGGACTTTTAGCAATTAAAGCACGGATGCAAGAAATTCGTGATAAAGGCATGGATGCAAGCAATAAAGAAAAAAATTTAATGACTGTACTTGAAATTTGCAATGAGATGTTAGAGCGTGGTTTGCATTTTTCAAAAGTTGATTTATATAAATCTGATGCTAAAAATTTTATTATTGATGAAGATACCTTAATTCCACCATTTAGGGCGATGGATTCGCTTGGAGAAGGTGTGGCTAAACAAATTGTTGAAGCTCGCAGTAAAGGCAAATTTTTATCAAAAGATGATCTACGTATACGCGCGGGTGTTTCAAAAACTTTAATTGAAAAAATGAGTGAGCAAGGAATTTTAGATGGAATGCCTGAGGAAAATCAATTAAGCTTATTTGATGATTTTGATAATTTATAAGAAAACATTAACAAACTCTAAAAGGAGCATAACAAAATGATGACAAAATTAATAAAAATTGGAAAAGGGATTGCACTATTTTTGGCATTTTTTCTCATAAGTCAACTTAGCGTTACTTTTATAGGTGTCGCTTTTGGTTTTTCAAAAGCAGTACATAAACCAATAAACAATTTAACAACTTGTCTTTTATAGCACTTTTCATATAGTTTCATTATATTTTACAATTAATATCATTTGATAATTAGCCATCAC
>JAIRNX010000102.1 GCA_031257815.1 Lactobacillales bacterium | reverse complement strand
TACGGATTCTACGATTCGTTCTCTTAATTCGATTGGAAGGGCCTTAGACATTTTATTTCCTCGATTCTTATTTTTTAATGTAATTATACATTACCTGAACTTTTGGAAAAATGCTATATATTAAGAATGGTAAAATTTCACTTCAGAATGTTTCGTTTTCTTATAATAAATTTTCTCCACCAACATTGGTAAGTATTAGGTTAAATATTGAAGCAGGAGAAAAAATAGCAATTGTTGGAAAAAGTGGCTCAGGAAAAAGTACTTTATTGAAAATTTTAGGCGGAATGCATCAACCAACAAGCGGGGAATTGAAAGTTGATGGATTTGATGTTTATCAACATAATAAAAAAGACTATCGCAAACAAATTGGAATAGTTATGCAAGAAAGTATTTTATTTAATGGAACTATCGAGGAAAATCTTTTAATGGGTAGAAAAATTGATAAAGTTGATCTTATTAAAGCGATCAAAAATGCTGATTTAGAGTCATTTATCAATGCATTTCCATTAAAGATGAAAACTATTATTTCAGAAGAAGGAAAAAATATTTCTGGTGGGCAAAGACAACGTATATCTATTTGCCGTTCAATCATTGGAAGTCCGAAAATTATTTTATTGGATGAGCCTACAAGCTCTCTTGATAATCTTTCCGAAAATAAAATTATGAATAATTTATTTACAATAGATTCTACGTTAGTCGTCGTTGCGCATCGCTTATCAAATATTGGCAAATTCGATAAAGTTATTTTAATGGATCAAGGAAGAATTATTGCAGTTGATGAACATGAAAAACTATTAAAATCGTGTATACCATATCAAGAACTTTACTTAAAAACGTGTTAAGTGAGATTTGTTCCTTGTAATGGAAGATGAATTGCTCTCTTGAGGCTTCATCAATCATTGTACACTGATAAAATTTATCTGGCAGATTCCCTACGTAACAATTTTTCGGAGTGTATTTAACATCAAGTTGCCATTTTCCTCCGATTTTTTGAGGAGTGTCTTAGAGCTTGTTAACGATCTTTCTATTGATTAATATATATACAACTAATGCAGTAGAAAGCGTAAATTCAAGTTTTAGAAAAGTTACGAAGAATGGGGCACCTCCTAATGAAAATGCCTTACTCAATGCTTTACCTCAGGATGCAGAGTTGCAGCACAAATGTGAGGGGCGGCTTGTTCAGAATTGGCCAATGGTTTTAAATCAGTTGTTGGCGAATGAGAAATTTGCGAAAGAAAAGAGTTAATAAGTATACTACGTACTTGTAATCACCTGTTGCCTTTTGACTCTCAGGCAAGCAAGTGAACAATATGTGATTTTTTTAATTACACACTTTACTTGACAAGGCCTAAAATAAAATTTAACGCCAATCACCGCATTGTTTGGTTTTCATGCCCATTTCGCCCCAGCAAAGACTTCCGCAATGTGTGGGGCAACATCCATTTTTGCGATGAGACCTTTTACCTCCACCGCATGTTTCGCGTGCTTTTTTTATTGACACTACTTTCATTTATTTTTACCTCCAAATTCTTAATTTCTTTCATATCTAATTTTGCTAAGCGTCAATTAATATAATTTATTTTTTCACCCACTGCTTTTTATAAAAATTATTATTTACCAAAATCGATGTTTTCATTGTAAGAAAATTTAATCATATTCAAGATATTTGTGAATTATTTTCACAATTTTAAAATCAAAGAAAATGTAAAAGAATTAATCCCACCGCTAAACATGGAAGAAACGGAATAATTTTCCTCTTAAAAAGCATCTCTAACAAAATTCCAAAGAATGAAGCTATCATAATTATTTTCAATAGTTCAAATATTGAGTAGTATCCGCTCCACCATGTTAATAAATAAAAATCTCCAGAGCCCATGCCGATATTTTTATATTCAGCTAAAATTCCAAGCGCTATGAAAAAAAGCGTTAAATAAGAAAAATGAGGTGGCCAGATAATCATTGGAAGCAAACATAGCAAAAAGTGTGAAGTCTTAAATGTGCATGTTTGCCAATCTTCTAACGCTAAAAATATCGCTGTAATACTTAACCATTTCCACATATTTTGCCCCCCTTCTAAAGATCTTTTTAAGAGCATGTTAACGATTTCCATAAGAAATAGAAAGACAAATTAACCTGCTCTTAAAAGGTACGAAATTTGTGCCAATTTTACATCAATAGAAAATCTTGATAAAATTACAGACGTTAATCAGCATGTAATAAAAAGCAATCATTTATATTTATTAAAAATAATATTACGAGGAGGAAATAATTCATGGGAGTATCATGGACAATTTTAATGGATACGGCCAATTCTCATGGTTGGATGGTTAAATATGTTACTGAGTTTTTCGGTACAATGTTTTTAATTATTTTAGGAAATGGTGCTATAGCTAATGTAGAGTTAAAAGGCACAAAAGGTTTTGCTTCTGGTTGGATGACGATTGCTTGGGGATATGGGATGGGCATTGCTATTCCAGCGTTAATGTTTGGAAATATCTCCGGCAATCATATTAATCCGGCGTTTACCTTGGGATTAGCAATTAACAATATGTTTCCATGGGCGCATGTAATGCAATACATTGTTGTTCAATTTTTAGGTGCTATGGTTGGTCAGTTAATTGTATATGCCATTCATAAACCTTACTATGACTTAACCACAGAGAAGAACGCTATCTTAGGAACATTCTCAACTATTGATAATGCAAACTCTTGCTTGTATGGTTTTTTAAGTGAATTTTTCAGTTCTTTTGTGTTATTTTTCGGAGCTTTAGGAATTACGAAACTTTTCTTTGGCGCACAACAAACAAACGCTGGTTTCCATGCAGGATCTCTTGAAATAGGACACTTAGCCCTTGGCTTTTTAGTAATGGCTTTAGTAGCTTCAATGGGTGGAGCTACAGGACCAGGATTAAATCCAGCTAGAGACTTAGGACCGCGTATTTTACATGCTATTTTGCCATTAAAAAATAAAGGTGATTCTAAATGGTGGTATGCTTGGGTTCCTGTTTTAGCTCCAATTTTAGCTTCAGCGATTGCCGTTGCTCTTTTTAAATTTATTTACGGAGAGCTTATATAAATAGGCTTTGCAGTGGTTTAGAACCTGTTAACTTGTCTCTCTATGGATGAAATTTTTGGAAAATTTTTATGCAATTCGAGGCTGAAAGCACGGCTTTCAGGTGTCGGATAAAGGAAAACGACCATAGGAAGTTTTCTGTCAAAAAACGTAGGGATAGTTGTTCTATCGCGAGGCTTTTTAACAAAGAAGTGCGTAAAATTGACATAAATTTCGCCATTATGGAGATCGTTAACAGGTTCTAAACTTGAAGAAAAAATTGTGCTGATTTACGGAGGACATAGTGCTGAACATGATATTTCCATTTTATCTGCCTTTTCGATATTGTCAGCTATCTATTACGATTATTTGAAAAAAAATCAATAATTTGATCTATCCACTTATGTTAAGCTAGCCAATATGGGCTCTTCTGTTGGAATTACAGGCGCTAAAGACTCTGCAGACTTGAAGGATTCTTTAAAATGAAATTAACCATCCATGAAGCGGGAAAAGTTGTCGAAGCGATTAATGATGTTCGTCAATATCAAGATTTAAAAATCATAAGTGTTGAATTTGATACACGCAAAGTCGGACCAGGCAGTCTTTTTGTGCCATTAAAAGGTCGACGTGATGGCCATAATTTTATCAATAAAGCTATAAAACAAGGAGCTGTTGCTACTTTTTGGGGTAAAGATCTTCAAGATGCTCCTAGTGAAATAGCTGTTATTCAGGTATCAAATCCTTTAGCTGCCATGCAACAATTAGCTAGCTATTATCGGCAAAAAATGCAGCCGGATGTGATCGCCATCACTGGTTCAAACGGCAAAACAACAACTAAAGATATGACTGCTGCCGTCCTTGCATCAAACTATAAAACTTATAAAACTCAAGGTAATTACAATAATGAAATCGGTTTGCCTTATACAATTTTATCCATGCCTGATAATACTGAAAAGTTAGTTCTTGAGATGGGGATGGAATATCCAGGTGATTTGCATTTATTATCAACTATTGCTAAACCTAGTATGG
>JAIRNX010000086.1 GCA_031257815.1 Lactobacillales bacterium | reverse complement strand
TTGGACTTTTTACACTTATATGCAAAAGCACCACCGAGTATTAAGGAAAATCTTGATAGAGTGTTGGCGATGGTTTAGATGGTTTAAATAGCTACTTTTTTACTTTCCGAATTGCAGTTATTTTTATTAAATAGTATTTCAGGAAAGGTTAGTTTATGAAAGTTGTGATTATCGGTGGCAGTCATGCTGGAATTGCTTGTGCGAGAAGGTGTAGAGAAGAACATCCTGATGCGCAGGTTGTGATTATCGAACGCAAAAAAGATATCTCTTTTGTTTCGCAGACGATCCCTTTATTTCTGATCGGAGAAGAAAATATTTTAGAAGAAGGGCATTATGCAACGCCAGCAGAATTGGAATCCGAAGGAATTGAAGTACTGACTAAAATGGAAGTCAAGACCATTGAGGTTGATCGAAAACGTCTTACTTATGCAAATGTTGATACAGGTAAATTAGATGAAATGTTTTATGACAAATTGGTGATGGCTACGGGTTCTTACCCTGTTCTACCATTAATTAATGGCGTGTTTAATGAAACATTTTTTTTATTAAAAAATGTCGAAGATGCTGTAGCGATCAAAAAGTTTATGGAGAAATCTCATGATGTGGTCATTATTGGAGCTGGAATTGTTGGTGTTGAGCTGTCCCGTATTTTTGCCAAGAAAGGACTTCATGTTACGGTTTTGCAGGCGCGTGAGAATGTTATGAACCGTTATTTAGATGTTGAAATGGCAAAAGTAGTAGAAAAATCAATTCGCGATATTGGAGTAGATCTTTATTTAAACACACGTGCGATTGATTATCATACGAAAAAAGCTAATGCTTTTCATAAATCAGGGGTCATTGTTGAAACAGATATAGGAAAAAAAATAAAAACTTCTGGCGTTTTATTGTCTGTTGGTTTTCGCCCAAATTCCTATTTATTAAGAGGGCAAGTTAAGCTAGGAGATAAGGGCGCAATTTTAGTAGACGAGTATATGCAAACCAGTGTTTCTGATGTTTTTGCAGTTGGAGATTGTGCGAGCAGTTATTTTAACTTGCTTGATATGAATCGTTATAATCCACACGCTAGTGAAGCTATCCGCCAAGGAGTGATGGCAGCGATTAATTTATTTGAACCAAAACAGAAGCTTCCTTGTTCTTTAGGAACATACAATTTAAAGATGCCAGGATACACGGTTGCTGTGACGGGAATTACTAAAAGTGTCGCTTTAAATCAGGGTTATGACGCCGATGCTATATATTTTGAGAATTTGCATTTAGATGCCAAAGATTTTTCTTATATGCAGCTTATTTACGAAAAAAAGACACATGTTATTTTAGGTTTTCAAGTCGTTGGGAATACTTCTATAAATGAATATGCAAACGTTTTCTCTCTGGTTATTCAACAAAAATTGACTATCGAAGATATTGAGTTTTCAGACTTTTATTTTGAACACGGTTATAAAGATCCAAGTGGCTTTACGAAAATTATGGCTCGATTAACTCGAAAAAAGGAACGCGAAGTTAAATAAAAATTAAAGAAAATTAACCGAAATATAACAGAAATTGTATAATTGAAATAAAGGAATAATTCTTTTTTGAAATTTCTAACTATGATTTCTAGCTTAATGTAGTTGAGATGAATTTATTAATCAACTAGACCTTGAAGGAGGGGAATGGCAGATGGTAAAGAAGAAGCTTAAAAATAAAAAAATTCGTTTTAAGATTGGCCATAAAAAGTTAGAAGAGCTAGGAGTGATCTTGGCTTTAGGAGCTAGTGCATTTGCAGCTCAGCAAACGCAAACCCAAGTAAAAGCAGATGATGATACCACTGTTCGTAATGATGCCGATGATACAAGTGATAAATTAGGAACAGGAGATACTATTGATACTGATCTTTTAGATGAGCGTATAAATCAAAATCAAGCACAAGCAAGTTCTAATTTTATAACCCAACAAGTTGATGAATTACCTTCACAATCTGATCTTTTTTCTATGCCTCAGTATAAAGGCCAAACGCTAGAAATAAGCAATGTCTATACAACAGATAGTGTTAAAGATATTCAAAATATTAAAGATGCTGACGTTTATTACACATCAGCAATCAAAGATACCTCGGCTTCTATATTGTTACCGATGAATGATTATGTTGTTTTACGAAAACTTCCTAATATTCAAATTGAAGAAATTAAAGGTGAAAAAGGTGCTGTAAAAGTTTCATCTCATTTATATTCTTCAAGTGAAGAAGCTTTTCGTGATGCTAGTTTTTATAAAAGTAGTAAAGCAGTTTTAAGCACGCGTGCCAAAACGGTTTCTTTAATAAATAAAACAAAACTTGATAAAAATAATCCGGCAACTTTTACTGGCGATAATAATGATTTAGTAAGCATCTCCTTTGATCATAATTTTAAAGTTGCAGTTGCAAGTTCTACGATGAATGAAAATGTTCGTTCTGATTTGATTGACACCCTTGAAAAGAATTTTACTGTTAGTTATCAAGGAAGAATCTACCATGCGGTATATCATAATGAAAAAATTTCCATAAATGATGGAGATACTACAGAAGATGGTTATTTTACTTTTTCACAAGAACAATTTGGTTTGCCACTACAGATAAATGATCTATATTTAGTTGTTGGAGCAACTTTTGCTAAAGATGCAAAAGCAATTAAACAACCAGTAACACTACATATGGGAGCAGTAACAACTATTGAAGATCCTACAAAATGGGATATTAATTCTGTTCAGAACATTTCTGTCACTGGTGATAGTAGTGCCAAAGTACATGATGATGGCACTTTTTATGAAATCTTTGCCCAAAAACAATTAATTCATACACTACAATATAAGTATTTAACAGTTAAGCAAGATGCACAATCTTTATTAGATAAAGCAGGTAAAGCACTAAGCAATGTTGCATCTGCGAGTATTTCAACTGTTGCCAAAGGAGTTAGTGCGATTTTTGGTGGTAAGACAGTCTATGCAGATGAGATTTCTGTTGATGACTTGCCAAAAACTGTTGATGATGTTAAAGCGCAAGATACAGCTGGGCGTTATGCAGATAAAGATATCTTAAATGTTTCATCAGTACAAACATCTGATACATTGCCGACTTCTGGTGAGAATCAAGATATTTATTACAAAGAAAATGTTACACAAACAACTTCAGCGCCAGATACTTTAACAAAAACAGCTTATGCGGATGCGATTAATGCAGGGAAAACGGTGACTCAAGTAGGAGATCCGATTCAAATTCAAGACTATACTGATGAAGCAGCAGCAAATCAAGCAGCAGAGCAGCTACAAGGAGGGACTGTTACTAAGGTAAACGATGAGGATAGTGGTAAAGTGGTACTTACTTCCACACCTCAACAAAGTGGTTATCTTGGCTTGCAAGATGGTAGATCTGGTAATTATATGCAAAATTTTGGTTTCTCGTATTCAACATCAACAGTTTCTAAAGCATTGGAAGATCAGATCAGCAATTTGATGGTGGATAATTTTACATTAACGCTTAATGATGGGCTAGTCTATCATTTGGTTAAATATGTTGAAAGTGGAAGCACTGTTTACTTTACCTTACAAGATAGTAATGAACACTCACTGGTCGATACTAAAGGTGGCGGGAATGGAACTTATGGCATGTTCAAAATTGACTTTTCTCAATTTGAACAAAATATTTATTCCTCGCCGCAAATGTCTTTAATCTTTGTAAGAAACTTAGCAAATCTTGAAGATACGGGAACAGCAATGACAATTGCTGGCTTTACTCAAGGAGTGAATTCTGGTTCTTCGCAAACGAAAACCAAATATAAAGTTCTTGCACCACAATACACGGTAACAACGACAGAAAAAAATTATGATTATGTAACTGTTGATTATCAGTCGACAAACTCAGATCAACCAGTAACTCCAGATCAACCAGTAACTCCAGATCAACCAGTAACTCCAGATCAACCAGTAACTCCAGATCAACCAGTTAACCCAGATCAACCAATTAACCCGGATCAACCAGTAACTCCGGATCAACCAGTAACTCCGGATCAACCAGTAACTCCAGATCAACCATCTAACCCAGATCAACCAGTAACTCCGGATCAACCAGAAACTCCGGATCAACCAGT
>JAIRNX010000067.1 GCA_031257815.1 Lactobacillales bacterium | reverse complement strand
ATTTTTTCACAATTTGAGGCAAAAAACGCAGGTTTAGTGGTTCTAAATCGAGGCTTTTTAACGAAAAAGTGTGAAAAAAGAGCCAAAATTATTCATCGCTCCGAGATCGTTAACAGGTTTTAAGGAGATGCAGACATGACAAAGTATATTTTTGTAACGGGTGGAGTTGTTTCGTCAATTGGGAAGGGAATTGTGGCTGCTTCGTTAGGGCGATTGTTGAAAAATCGTGGATTGAAAGTGACGTTACAAAAATTTGACCCGTATATCAATGTAGATCCTGGAACGATGAGTCCCTATCAGCACGGAGAAGTATTTGTAACCGATGATGGCGCAGAAACGGACTTGGATTTAGGACATTACGAGCGGTTTATTGATATTAATTTGAACAAATATTCCAATGTAACAACTGGGAAAATTTACTCGGAAGTGATTCATAAAGAGCGTAAAGGTGAGTATTTAGGAGCAACGGTGCAGGTGATTCCGCATATTACCAACGCGTTAAAGGAAAATATTATGCGAGCGGCAACAACGACAGATGCGGATGTGATTATCACGGAAGTTGGGGGAACGGTTGGGGATATTGAATCATTACCGTTTCTTGAAGCGCTGCGGCAAATGAAATCAGAGGTCGGAAGTGATAATGTGATGTATATTCACACCACGCTTCTTCCGTATTTGAAAGCGGCGGGAGAGATGAAGACGAAGCCAACGCAGCATTCCGTAAAGGAATTGCGAGGACTGGGAATTCAGCCAAATATGTTGGTAATTCGCACAGAAATGCCGATTTCATGTGAAGTGAAAAATAAGTTAGCACAGTTTTGTGATGTAGCTCCAGAGGCGGTCATCGAATCTTTAGATGTGGAGCATTTGTATCAAATTCCGTTGAACTTGCAGGTGCAGAAAATGGACCAGACAGTGTGTGATAATTTGAAGTTAGAAGCTCCAGAAGCTGATATGACCGAATGGAAAGCAATGGTTAAAAAAGTGATAAATCTTTCGCAGAAGACGAAGATTGCCTTGGTTGGAAAATATGTAGAGCTTCCAGATGCATATCTTTCGGTGGTGGAAGCGTTGAAACATGCGGGATATGCGCATGATACGGAAATTGATTTATGCTGGGTGAACGCCGTAGATGTAACTGCCAAAAATGTTGCCAAATTGGTTGGAGAAGCTGATGGAATTATTGTTCCCGGAGGGTTTGGACCTCGTGGGATTGAAGGGAAGATTGAAGCGATCCGTTATGCTCGTGAAAATGATGTTCCCTTTCTTGGAATTTGTTTGGGAATGCAGCTAGCAATGGTTGAATTTGCTCGGAATGTAGCAGGGTATGAGGATGCTAACTCTACGGAGTTAAATCCAGATACGCCGCATAATATTATTGACATTATGGAAGAAAAGAAAAATGTGGAAAATATGGGCGGAACACTTCGTTTAGGGTTATATCCTGCAAAATTGAAGCGAGGAACAAAAACAGCGGCAGCATATGGTGAGGAAGAAGTGGTACAAAAACGTCATCGTCATCGTTATGAGTTCAACAATCAGTATCGCAAAGAATTTGAAAAGTTAGGCTTGGTTTTTGCTGGAATTTCTCCAGATAATCGTTTGGTGGAAATTGTGGAATTGCCTGAGAAAAAATTTTTTATAGCATGTCAATTTCATCCCGAGTTAACAAGTCGTCCGAACCGTCCAGATGGCTTGTATCATGCGTTTATTGGGGTGGCAGTTAAATAAATTTTAGGAGGTGTTACATATGCAATGGTTTGTTTTAGAGTTAGAAAAATATTTTGATGATTCTTTAGCTTTTGTAGAAAATTTAGATGTAAAAACCGATTTAATGGCACGAAATAAAGATATTTTAGATGTTTCTTTGGCAAAAGTTGACGGAAATTTATATGTCAATAAGAGCAAATATATTTTGCACTATCAAGCTTATGTAACCTTAACACTTCCATCTACGCGTTCTTTAAAACCTGTATCTTTACCGATGAAATTTTCAGTAGATGAAACTTTTATGACGCAGGAGCAGTTTGATAAGCGCGATGAGCTGATAAAAGAGGATGAAGTTTTAATCATTGAAGAGCAAATAATTGATTTAGACGATTCTGTTAAAGATAATATTTTGCTAAGTATTCCCTTAAAAGTGCTTTCTGAAGAAGAAAAAAACGATGATGATTACCTTCAAGGTAAAACTTGGCAAGTAATATCGGAAAGCCAGTACAAAATCCTGCAAAAAGAAAAGCCAAATTCCCCTTTTGATGAATTAAAAGATCTTTTTGAAGAGTGAAATGATAGAGAAATGAATTGGCAACAATTAAGCTTATTTTCCACGCCAAATGCATGAAAGTCTCCCAGCCCCTAAGAACCTGTTAACTTGTTTCCATAATGGTGAAATTTATGTCAATTTTTCGCACTTCTTTGTTAAAAAGCCTCGCGATAGAACAACTATCCCTACGTT
The DNA here is from genome assembly GCA_031257815.1 of Lactobacillales bacterium. Classification (GTDB taxonomy): domain Bacteria; phylum Bacillota; class Bacilli; order Lactobacillales; family Streptococcaceae; genus JAIRLR01. Next base: position 6,897 of record JAIRNX010000067.1, on the reverse strand, counting down.
TCCGGTGAAAGAAAACTCATTCTTCGTTTTCTCTTATCTGTTACCTAAAAACAGTATTTTTAGCCTCGAATTGCATAAAAATTTTCCAAAAAACCTGGCAGGTTTACAAATTGTTTTAAGCTTTGCTTAATTACAATTTGTATAACGGGATTTCATCCATTGAGAGATCGTTAACAGGTTCTTAGAACAGGTCTATTGATCAGCGACAAAAAAATTCTCCCGATTTAACCTCGCCTATAATCTAAATCTTTTCCCCAAAAAGTTAACTGGCTCATCCTTAATTTCTATGCCAGCTTGCTTAAGGGCTTCATCATAATATTTTTCATAAAGTTTCACGGAGTTTGGAGTTTTTATAACTCTAAAAGTTTGAATTGCATTTTTCATCAACATCTGCCCGTTATGGATACTTCCGTCAAGCAAATCATAATAACCTTTTATAAACTTTAAAGCGATTCTATCCAGAATAGTACTTTCTGGCGTTTGTTCTTTTATCAAATCATCAGCCACGCAAATGAAAAAAGCTGCTTCTTTTAAACAGTTATTTTTAACGCAATTAAAAGAAACGTTAAGCAATATCTTCAAAAAGATTTCCCTGTTTTTCCTTTTGGCACAATACTCTTCTTTGTTATCGATTAACTCTTTAGTTATAGATATTACTAAGAGAGGGTTTAAAATATGCGCTGTATTGCAGAATAAAGTTAACTCAGGATAACCCCATTGTTCTATTCCAAAAAAATAATCACCGGCCTTTTCTAGAATCTCTTGGGAAATCTGAAAATTTGGATCTATTTCATAAAGAAGAGTTGAGATCATAAGGATTTGAGCATGCTTTTCCAAATTTTTTGACTGATCAGTCTGTTTTTCTGCCAAAATTTTTTCTAAAGCAGAAATATCATTTTTATGATAACAATTCAATAATTTTTTAATAAATTTTTCATGAGTACTAGCTTGGTAAGCAAAAATCATATCAAAATAATCTTCGGCAGAAACATCAATACTGTTTAAAAGATTTAGTAAAATCCAAGAATTTACACAATTGCGTCCGCTTTCAAAATTATATAAGGCTCTAAGTGAGCATGCGCACTTTTTTTCACAAATTTCTTTGGCGGTGATATTTTTAGCATTTCTTATATTTTTAAAAACTTCGCCTAAAGTTTTTGAAGATATCTCCTTGTATTGTGACAAATTTAAACTTTTCATTTTTTTTAACTCCTTATTTTTTATTTTTATTACATTATCATTCTATAATATAAAAAATAAATAAATAGCAAATGTCACTTTTTTTGCCGACTTTTGAATTTTAAGTTACATTTTACAAAGATATACCAGCTTGTTAAACTTTGAATGTTCCGTTAGACAGTTTATTAAAAAAAGAGGGAGTGAGTCATTGTGAAAGGGTTTATGAACAAACATTATAAATTAATAATGACCGTGCTTGGGACTATTATAATATTAATTCCTCCTACTGTTGGTGGATAAGTAATAAAAATCGATACCGCTACATTGTTAGTTCCTCCTATTTTTAAAGGGTGATTATTGTTTCATAAAATGTCACAGTCTGAAAAATTTTGATCGTTAACAGACTCTTATGAAAATATTAAAAAATGCACAAAACGTCAGCACTGTTTACTTAATAGAAAGCAGTGCTGACGTTTTTATAGTTTCTTTGAAATTATGGCAGATTTAAAATATTATTTCCTTCCGATCCCATCGTAAGAACGATATCTTCCTCTTTTTCTTGCAAAGCAGGTAATTCATCAGCAATTTCTACTGAATTTTCTTCAAAAGAAGTAAATGGCTCAAAAGTTTGATTTAACCAATTATCAAACTTACCATCTGTATATTTATTTAAACTATTCTTTATAATTTCTAAACAATCAAATACATCGTTTGTTTTGCTTTTCACAAATTTTGCAATTTCAGGATGTTGCTTGGAAAATTTATTCACCTTATGTTTCATATCCTTATGCAAGTCGCTTTTAGCTTTAGGAGATAATAAAGCAGCACCAACTAAAGCTGTTGCTCCCCCAAGAAAAACCCCTGTTAAAAATCCACCTGTCTCTTTCATAATCAACTTCCCTTTTTCTTTTTTCTGTTTTTTAGTAATTTAAAAGCATGTTTTCCTACAATTGTCATTGAGGCAAATTTACTAGCGGTTTTTGTGCAAGCACTAACATGTGTTAACAGTTTACGGCTTTGTGTATTTAGATCACTAACGCTAACACTTAAATCAGCTACAGCTGTGAAAAAAGGATCAATTGTCGCTACTTTTTCACTTACATCTTCAACTAAGGCATTTGTTTTGGTCAACAATATATCCACTTGATGAGTTAAAACATCGACTTCTTTTGTGATGACACTAATAGTGTGATCAGTAGTTTCAATAATTTTATTTATCGAATCTATTAATTTCATCACTTTTTTAAATAAGATGATCAGAAAAAACGTAACTGATACAAAAGCTAGTGCAATAATTATTAATGCAATATAACCACCAGTCATTTATTAGCCTCCTTAGATTTTTACATGAAGCATTATAACATTTATAATCGAAAATAATTATAAATTTAGCGCCCAGATAATCTATTTATTTTTAAACCAACGTTTTACTGCCATAATCACCACTGGCAATAAAGAAATAAAAACAATTGCTAACATAACAACTTCAAAATGTTTTTTCACAAACGGAACTTGACCAAATAAAAATCCTGCTCCAACAGATAAAACACACCACGTAACGCCGCCTAAAAAGTTAAAAGTGACAAATTTTTTATAGGGCATTAAACTACTACCTGCTGTAAATGGTACGATGGTACGAATAATCGGCATAAACCGCCCTAAAAAGATGGCAAATGTTCCATATTTTTCAAAGAATGCATGTGCTTCTTCAATATGTTTAGGCTTTAAAAATTTGTTTAACTTAGGATGCTTTGGCAAAGACTCACCAAAACGTTTCCCTAGCTCAAAATTAAGCATATTAGCAATAAATGCTGTAATAGATAAACTGATGATTAAAAACCAAATTGATATTTCTGAACCCTTTAAAGCAGCCAAACTACCAGCAAAAAATAAAATTGAATCTCCTGGTAAAAAAGGAAAAATCACAATTCCCGTTTCAACAAAAATGATGGTGATTAAGACCAAATAAAAATACAAAATGTGCTGGTTTAATAAATTTTGCAACACTTCATTAAAATTTAAAAATAAGATTGGCATTATTAACTTCCTTTTGTGTTTTTATTTTCTGAGAATATTTTATCCAAGTTATTTAAAACAAGTTTGACTTCTTTTCCTGCTTCAAGCTTCTTCCCTAATTTAATAATAAATTTTCGCAGATCATCCTTTACCTGATCGTGTGTTAAACCATACTCAATTGAGGTTTTTAAAAAGCCAAACTTATCTCCAACATCATAGCGTTTTCCTTTAAACTCATGAGCAAAGACTCTTTGCGTTTTATTTAAGGTATCAATTGCGTCTGTTAACTGAATCTCACCTCCTGCACCTGGTTTTTGATCTCTAAGCACATCGAAAATTTCAGGAGTTAGTAAATAACGTCCAATGATTGCTAAGTTAGATGGTGCCTTTTCTGGCTTGGGTTTTTCTACAAAAGAAGCAACATTGTATAAACCATTTTTTACTTCGCCATGCGGTTCAATCACTCCATAAGAAGACACTTCTTCATGAGGAACTTTCATAACAGCAATCGTTGAAGCATGTGTTTTTCCGTAATCACTCATTAACTGCTTGGTTAAAGGAGTTTTGTCCATCATCAAATCGTCCCCAAGCATTACCACAAACGGCTCTCCACCTATAAATGCCTCAGCTTGAAGCACTGCATGTCCTAGGCCTTTCGGATAAGGTTGACGAATAAAATGAAGGTTAATATTGGTTGTTTCCTCAACCATTTTTAATAGTTCATTCTTTCCTTTATTACGAAGTGTTTCTTCTAATTCAAAATTAGAATCAAAATGATCCTCAATTGAGCGTTTTCCTTTACCTATGATAACTAAAACATCCTCCATCCCTGATGCCAATGCTTCTTCAACGATAAATTGGATTGTTGGTTTATCTACAATTGGTAACATTTCTTTAGCCATCGCTTTTGTTACCGGTAAAAAACGTGTTCCCAGTCCAGCGGCAGGAATTACTGCTTTTCTAACTTTCATATCGATCTCCTTTGCAATTGACGATAATTGTCTTTTTTTTGATGATAGTACATAGATAAAACTAAACCAGTACCTAAAAGATTTCCTACCATTGACGATCCACCTTGCGAGACAAAAGGTAATGGAATTCCTGTTAAAGGTAATAAACCAATATTAGCGCCAATATTTTCAAAAACATGAAATAAAATCATCATGATTAAACCTGTAGCAATATAGGTGTAAAATTGGTTGTTTGATTCAAGAGTGATTTTAACCATATGATAAATCAAAAGAAAATATAATAGAATAACCAATGTACTACCAACAAAACCAAAGTTTTCTCCAATAACGGTAAAAATCATATCTGATTCGCGAACAGGAACATAAAGCTGTGTTTTATCAAAACCTTTGCCGAACAATCCACCGGAGCCAATCGCTAGTAGCCCTTGTTTTTGTTGATAAGACTTGCCTGTTGCATCATGGAAGGGATTAAGCCAGGCATCAATACGCGCTAATTGATAATTTTGTAAAATATGGGCTTTTTGCAAAACTTGACGACCTAAATCATTCGTAATGAAAAATATAAAAATGCCAATCAAAAGCAAAACTGCTAAAATGCCCGGAAATAAAATTTTCCAAGAAACACCCGATAGCAAAATCATCCCACATAAAATGGCCAAAAAGACTAAAACCGTCCCAAAGTCATTTTGTAACTTAAGCAGCATCAGTATTGGAAGTGTTGCAAGTAATAACTTGCCAATTAAAAACAAATCTCTTGTAACTTTTCGTTCTGAAAGCTTTGTATTGTGTCGTATGATAAGGTAAGCCAAAAATAAAATATAAGCAATTTTCATTAATTCTGAGGGTTGAAATAACGTTTGTGAGCCAATACTCACCCAATTTTTTGCACCAGTGGCTTTTACTAATGTGGGATTATAAAAGAACAGCGGCAAGACCATCACTCCAAGTCCCAAAAGGTACGAGGGAATAGATAATAGCCATAGCACATGTAAATTGATATGGATCACAACGATCATTGCAATGATCCCAATTACAGTCCAAGCAATCTGTTTTGCCATCATTTCTTCTAAAACACTTTCATAAGAAGAATGTTTTAAGGCAACAAAAAGTGATAGCAAGCCAATCAATATTAAAACAAAAACAGGCATTAACACCCCATAGTTAAGCCGTGAATCAAATGTTTTTTGCCTTGTTTTCTTCATTTTTTATGCCTTTTTCATAACTTTCTGTCAATTGAGGAATAATTTGTTTTTTACGAGAAACAACACCTTTTAAAAAGGCATGATGATCTTTAAGTTGAATTCCAAAAGCTTTTTCAATTTTTTCATTATTTTTGCCTACAACTAAAATTTCGGAATTACTATTTAAAATATCTGTGATCATCAAAATAAAATCACTATATCCATTTTGCTCAATTTCTGTTTGCATTGCTTTTTCTAAAGCAGCTTGACGAGTTAAAACTTCATTAATGTCAACTGTGTTGACCTGCGCTACCCGAACGTTTTTTTCATCCAAAGGAAAAGTTTTTGCATCTAAGCTTAGCAACTTGCTTTCGGATTTAGAGGCTAAGTTTGTTCCGGCTTTCAACAATTCTAAGCCGTAAGTCTTAAGATCCACCTCAGCGATTTTTGCCAAATATTGCGCGGTTGTGCAATCACTTGGATGAGTCGTTGGTGACTTGAATAATAAAGTATCGGAAATAATTGCAGATAATAAGATGCCGGCGATTTTTTTCGGAATATCAACTTGGTTTTCTTTAAACATCCGAGTAACAATTGATGAAGAGGAACCGACTGGCTCTGCTCGGAAAAACACGGGATCAGCTGTGGCAAAGTTCGCAATCCGATGATGATCGACCACCCCCCAAACAGTTAACTCTTTAATATCAACAATTGACTGCTGAAATTCATTATGATCCGTTAAAATAACGGTATCTACACCTTCTGATGCGGCAGACTTAATCACCCGTGGTGGATTGAGCTTAAAAAAATCTAAAGCATACTTTGTTTCTTCATTTAAAGCTCCTAAAGCCACAGCTTCTGTATTCAGACTAAACTGCTGATTTGCTAAATGTGAAAAACCAATTGCTGAGGCAATCGCATCTGTATCAGGGTTTTGGTGACCAAAAACTAAAATTTTAGACATAACAATCTCCTTAGAACCTGTCTACTATCTCTCTATAGATGAAATTTTGGGAAAATTTTTATGCAATTCTAGGCAAAAAACGCAAAAATAGTGGTGCTATTTCGAGGATTTTTAACGACGAAAGGCGAAAAATTGCTAAAAATTTCGCTATTATGGAGATAGTAGACAGGTTCTTATTTCTTTTTCTTATCTTCATCCATTGAAAGTACACTTAAGAATGCTTCTTGTGGCACTTCCACATTGCCAATTTGTTTCATGCGTTTTTTACCTTCTTTTTGTTTTTCTAGAAGCTTGCGTTTACGCGTAACATCGCCACCATAACATTTCGCTAAAACGTTTTTTCGCAATGCTTTAATATCGCTGCGTGCTACAATTTTTTGCCCAATAGGCTTGCACAGGCACTTCAAATTGTTGACGCGGGATCAGTTTCTTTAACTTTTCAACGATGATTTTGCCGCGCTCATATGCAAAATCACGATGAACAATAAATGACAGTGCATCGACTTTTTCGCCATTTAATAAAATATCCATCTTAACCAAGTTGCTTGCACGATATCCGCTGATTTCATAATCAAAAGATGCATAG
>JAIRNX010000065.1 GCA_031257815.1 Lactobacillales bacterium | reverse complement strand
ACTGCAGTAGAAATATAGCTGGTTAAATCAATGGAATTTAGGTAAAATTCAACAAATCTTCGTTCTTCATATGTCTCAAATTTTAATACATGAGCATGATTGTTTACCCAAATTTTACCAGTTGCCGGAAAAGCAATAGGAGTTGTACGAGTCAAAAGATTTGCCCCATCTTCAGAGATAAGGAAAATCACCATCATACAAATAATTCTTAACATAATCGATAATTCCCGAAGCTCCATAATAAGGAATTGTTCCTGTTATTCTATGTTCTTTACTAACAGGCTTGCGCATACAGTCCAAATTTGTTGCCACATCTCCCAATGTCATCCATTTCACATCGTTACGATCTTCAAAGGACAACAAATAGTTTCTATAATATTCATACTGAGTTTTTCTAGCTTGCAGTTCAGCTTGCAATTCTGTTTGCAATTCTGTTTGCAATTCTGTAAAACTATCAAGTATTCGGACTATTTCTTCTTGGATGGGAAGGGGGGGTACAGGGATAATTATTTTCTTAACAATATTACTCATTAATTTTGGATTACCCATACCGGTATTTACATACATTTTAGTTACAAATTGAAGCACAAAAAAAATAAACTTTGTAATGGCAAAAGTCGTATTAACTTTGATTAAACCACATACATTTGTAATGCTGAATTTTTCATTGATATGATAAAACACTGAACCGGCATTTGCACCGTCAGTTGTCCATGTTATTGATTCGAAATCAAAATCAAAAGTATTTATTAATCCAAAAATACCATTATTTGTCGTTTGTGACGAATATACAGGATATTTTCCTTTATTCTCATGCAGATAATCTTCCGAGATCACACGTCCTCTTCGAATGTCACAAATATCATCCAAAAATCTATATTCAACTCCATCCGGACAAAGTTCATTTATGAGTTTTTTAAGCTTACTCATCGGATCCACCTTCTATCTCGGAAATTATGGTGCAAATGTTCATACGAAGCTTATTTTCCCTTTCAGCTGTCTTTTAATCTTAGCGTTTAAAACTTTGATATCCACTAGTTCGCAAGTATCTTTCTGTTCGACATAAGAGTTTACTGAAAGAGTATACTCTTTTTCGGCAATACTTTTGTTGGAAACGAGTTTAGAGAAGTACTCTTTGATTTTTCTTTCACCATATGCTTTTAAAATATGCAAAATATTAGAATCTGTAAGTTTATTGTTATTTGTTATCTTAACATAATCTTCATCAGCATCTATAAAAAACGTATTGTTTTTGGATTTGGATTTCTTAAGTACGATTATGCATGTTGCCATGGTTGTTCCAAAGAAAAGATTACTCAAAAGTTGAATGACGCAATCTACATAATTATTGTCAACCAAGTATTTACGTATTTTTTGTTCAGCGCCTCCCCGGTATAGTATCCCAGAAAAAAAGACTATGGCGGCTGTTCCGTTAGTTGCCAGCCAAGATAAGCTGTGCATGATGGGCAAGATCGGCTTTGGATTTTGGAGCAAGAATTCCTGCGGGAAAAAAGCGCAGGTCATTAATCAAAAGCTGATTTCCATCGCCTTCCCATTTGATTGAATACGGAGGATTTGAGACGACGGCTTCAAATGGTTCGTAATCCAAGTGTTGTGGATCTTTAAATGTGTCTTCATGAGCTATGTCGAACTTGTCATAATTTATGTCATGCAAAAAAATGTTGATTCTGCAGAGGTTATAGGTTGTAAGGTTTACTTTCTGCCAGTAAAAACCTTTTCTGACGTTTTTTTGCCCAAATATTTTGGCGAAATTTAAGAGCAAGGAGCCTAATCCGCAAGCTGGATTGTAAACTTTATTAACCTTGCTTTTGTCAACAATGGTTATTCGTGTCAAAAGTTCCGACACTTCTTGTGGGTTATAGAATTCGCCTCCGTACTTTCCCGCTGAGCTTTGATACATGCCCATAAGGTATTCATAAGCATCACCGAACGCATCAATGATGTTGTCCCGGTAGCCATCCGGCTTCATTTCACTTACGCTATTCATGAGTTTTATAAGATGCTCATTGTATTTGGCGACAGTAGCGCCAAATTTATTGCTGCTAACATCAAAATCAGCAAACAACCCGGCAAAGCTTAACTCACTTTCGGCGCCTTTAGCCGATCTTTCGATATTATTAAACACACGTTCAAGAGTCTCATTTAAATTCTCATCTTTGGCTGCCTTTTTACGAACGTTTTCAAATAATTCGCCGAGAAATATGAAATACCCTTTAATATTGATAATATCTTGTATTGCCTTCTTCGCTTCTTTCCCCGCAAGATTGGCATAATCGAAATCTTTAATGGCGGCTATATGTTCACCGGCATTTATGTAATTTGTGAGATTTTCCGAGATATAACGGTAGGACAGCATGCCAAGGACATTTTGCTTAAAATCCCAGCCGTCCACACTTCCACATAAATCGTTTGCAATACCCCAAATCATACGGTGCAGTTCAGCTCGTTCTTGCTCTTTTTTGTTGTCTTTCATTGCATCTTTCTTTTCTTAATATGAAATTTTGTACTATTTATATAAACTTAAGTATTGATTATGGAGTAAAAAGTCCTCCCTCTTATTATAGTACAGTTTTGCCCACAAAATATATCTAATGCTTAATGGTACATATACTAAATATTGTAAATTTAAAAAATATTTCCACCTGTGCAATTGCTTGCCAACTTCAGCCAAGTATAAAACCCCAGGTTATCAACTTTTCTTTGCTAAAAATACAGGTTAACTTAATTTAAGTCACCAGTGCCTACTATGAATGTCACTAAAAGAGATTTTACCAAAAAAAAAATTATGCTGTTTAGACCTTTTCCTGCTCCGGATTTGGATGCGTAACTTCATTCTATTGCACAGAAAGAATTATTTATTATTTATTCTCTTAAAATTATTTTCCGCAGACAGTAAAAGATAAAATTTTATAGAAAATAATACTATTATTCTCTAAAGTTACCTTAAAGAGTTCATTTTTAGCTATTATGGAGTAAATTTTGCATTAATCTTTTCTCCTGTTCCAAAAATTGCAAGACCAAGAACCAAAATTTTACTATTTTTGTCGTTTATTGTGCTGTGGTAATCTTTTTTTTTTGATATCCAGCAAAGTTTCTTTTACAGCTTCGGACAATTTATCATCAATTTGCTCTTCAGAAAGAACAAAACTTAAAAAATTCTTTAGTATGGTTTCCTGAATTTCTTTATAAGGTAGTTTAGATCTTATCATGTTAGCAAGAGCATTATTTATTTCTTCTTCTTTAAGAGTTTTTAAAGACTCTTTTAAAAGTAGTTTGTTTTCATCATCTTTAGACAGGTCAAATTTGTCTGACGCCTCTAAGAGTATTTTTTTTCTTTCTATTGTTGAAAGTTTGCTAGTTAAAGTGTTAATAAGTATTAAGTTAAATTCTTCAGTATTAAGTTTTGAAGTAGCTGCATCTGCCAATATTTTATTCTCTTCTTTTTTTGTAAGCTGTTTTTTATAAGTACAATACTTTAATTCAATTATAACATAGAGATTATCTTCACTTTTTAAGCACAAATCAAACCGTCCCTTATAATTTGGAATTTCGCTTAAAAGTTTAAAGCCCATGCCTTCAAGAAGCATTTTGGTTAAAGAATAAAATGTTTTTTCGTTGTTTGGTCTTTGGTGGTAACTTATTGTTTTAAAATAACCACTTAATATTTCACTTATCACATCGGCATTTTTTTTTAATAAAAGCATTTTTTATTTCTTTGCCATCTTCGGCAAGTTGATCTTTATTGTTTTCTAAGTCAAAAATTACATTAAAACAATCTTTATGGTAATTTGAAGAAACCTCAAAATTGGGGAGTTTAAAAGT
>JAIRNX010000026.1 GCA_031257815.1 Lactobacillales bacterium | reverse complement strand
GCTTTTAATCTCCTTAAAACAGATTTCACTTTAGACCACATTAACTCAATAGGATTTAAATCTGGACTATACGGTGGTAAGTAAAGGATCTTAACTCCTTTTTCAATCAAAGGATCTACAACACCTTTTACTTTATGAGATGATAAATTATCTAGAACTAAAACATCATCATTGTTCATCTCTTCTACAAGAAATTCTGCTACATAAGTTTTAAAAATTTATGTCTTTAAAGTTCCTTTAAAAACCATCGGGGCAACCACACCATTATAACTTTTACAATTTCGTATCAGTTGGTGATATATATCACAATTTTATTTTTATGCCTAAAAATAGCAATAATTTGTTTTAATAAAAAAAAATTTTGAAAAATGGATCGATAACACGTTCTAAGTAACTGATTCTAAATGAGGTTATTAGAACTTGTTAACGATCTCAGAGTTCAGAGTGATGAATGATTTTGGCTATTTTTTCGTTAAAAAACCTGACAGGTTTACAAATTGTTTTGAGCTTATTTGATTACAATTTGTATAACGGGATTTCATCCATAGAGAGACAAGTTAACAGGTTCTAAGTACTTTCCGGCCTCTAACTGATATAGCACAATTACATGCCACCTCTTCTTGTTATTGCCTGGCAATTAGGATCCAAATGCCCATATCCTGCACTTGGATAAGCATCAATTTGATTTTTAAATAATAATTGATTTGCCGAAGTTGCTTTAAAAAAATGTTTCCTATCGATTAGTCCGTGATTATTTGTGAATACAAGCTTCATAAGTACTTCATCAAAATTTGCTGCATTTTTCTCACCCGGGGACCAGGCGACATTTATATGAGATCAATAATTTTTTAAATTGGCCTGTCCTAAAACGTTAGTTCAAAGTTATAGGGCAGGCCTACTTTAAGGTCTAAAAACTACGTCCTCTATCTTTGTATAGTTATAGTAAAATTGTTTTTGTATTTTTAAAACTAAGTGAAGTAGGTAATTTTATTATACGAGGTCTATTATATTGAAATTTGTATTTCTCAGTAATTTTACGACAAATCTTGTGTAATCCTAATTGATAGTAAAGCGTTTGCAAAAAAAAGATAGCCGCCGTTAAAGGTGTGTTGTTTATCTTTTTTGATGATTTTTTGAGGAGAGAATTTTACTAGGATATCAGATTCTTTGTTTTTTGCTTCTTTTGTAAGCTGCTTTGTATAAACTTTTGCCCAAGATTACGGACTTTTGCCGTTAGCTTTTTTTACGACTTTTTCGTAGATGCTCAGCGCTTTGACAACTTTGACGGTTTTTTTCGTTTACGCGAATGGGCTCCATAACTACTGGACATATTCGTAAGGAAAAGACTGAAGGAGCTGTGAATAATAATACTTCTATTGGCGGAAGGCAAAGATGTTTCAGAAACTATTACCATGCATTCTGGTAAACGAAGAGGATTAGTAGCTTATTTATAATAGACCTTTTTCCAAACTTTAACCTCTCAAACTAAGATTATAAATAGCTGCAATAACAGAGCTTAGTTTTTAAAAACAATAAATTTACTAATAATGTAATTCGTTACGATAGCGATAATTTGTCCCAACATAGCAAAAATAAAATTTTCTAAAAGTAAAGGGGTTCCAATTACGTTCTTTGTTAATGCGCTACTAAATAAAAAATTGGCATAGTCAATCTTTTTAAGTCGAAATAAATAGATAAAAAAGTCATGATATTTATCTACCGCCAAAAATGCTAAAACTAAACAAATAACTAAAACAAATAAACGGCCAATTATAAAGTGAAAAAACTGTAAAAAAACACTCTTGTCTTTATCTTGATTTTTAAAAACCCAAATTTTATTAGTTATAAAAGCAAAAATAATAGCTATAACTTGTGCTATAGTTTCTGAAAAAACAGCATTTTCATTAATGGAAAATATAGATAAACGAATAATGAAATAAACAATAGTAGCTAAAATACCAAAAACAAGGTATCTAATTAGCTCCTGCGCTTTTTCCCTATGAGAAGTAAGCGTGTATTCGGACATTTGCATAACCCCTTTGACACATCGAGTAGAAGGGAGGAATTAAATTACCTTCCCTCTACTCGATTGAAAAAAAGCAGATCAGACATCAGTTGATTCGGCCGAAAACTCCAAGGCATAATGGTAAAGTTAAGCAAAGTTGTCGTACCGATGGAAAGCGTTTTACGCTTTTTTTAAATTCTTTTTGTTAGAACCTGTCTACTATCTCTTTATAGATGAAATCCCGTTATACAAATTGTAATCAAGCAAAGCTTAAAACAATTTAGTAAACCTGCCAGGTTTTTGGGAAAATTTTTATGCAATTTTAGGCTAAAAGCACAGCTTTTAGGTAACGGATAAAGGAAAACGAAGTTTTATATCACCGTAAACGCAGATTAGCGTAGCGTTGATCCAAATCGAGGCTTTTTGACGCTAGAAATATGATTTCTAGGTTACTGGATAAAAGAAATTTTGAAAGCAAAATTTCTTACAAAAGGCAAAAAATTACCAAAAAAGTCGCACCGAGTAGGTACGTCCTGCCTAGACTCTGTCAAGCTGCGCTTGTCAATCGTTAAAGCAGTTCGCAATTACGGAGACAAGTTAACAGGTTCTAACAACACACCGATGCAAGTTATTGGTTTTTTAACTCCAAAAGAAAAAAGAAAAATTTCATTAAATGCAAAATGAAAAAACAGTTTACTGGATTATTTAGATATTTAAATTTGGTCTCACTTCATTGATTTTTGTACAATCACTCACTTCTACAGCGTCAAACTAGACTTGTCCTAAAACGAAGGATATCGTATCATGAGGTTATTTTACTTTATTTTGAAGTTTTAGGACAGGTCTATTATTTTAAAACTTAGGTTTATAAGTAAATTCTAAGGCTTCAAGCATTGCCACATCTTTATCATCTTCTTGTCCTGTACTTGTTAAATAATCTCCCAAAAAAATCGAATCAGTAATTAAAAGCGCTAGCGGCTGCAAATCTTTTAGATGATACTCTCGTCCGGCGCTAGCACGCAGCTTTGTTTGAGGAAAAATAAAACGCATCATTGTTAAAATCTTTAGACATTGCACAGGAGTTAATTGATGAGAATTTTCAAGTTTTGTCCCTTTAATAGGAATCAAAAAATTAACTGGCACAGCATGTGGATTTAATTCTTTTAACTCAAACGCTAACTTAACCAACTGTTCATTGGTCTCACCCATTCCAGCAATAAAGCCAGAACAACTATGCATTTGCATTTCATTCATTAACTTTAAAGTTTTTTTTCGCTTTTCATATGTGTGTGTGGAAGCAATTTTTTGATAATTAGCCTCAGGTGTATTTAAATTATGATTTAAACGATCGACACCACAAGATTTTAAATACTCTATTTGTTTTTTTTGACTTAACCCAATCGATAAACAAATTTTTAACGGCATATCCGCTTTAATACGACGAATCACCTCGCCAAGACGTGTTATTTCTGTATCTGATAAACGCGTTCCACTCGTTGCAATGCAAAAAGTCGTCGCTTTACGTTTACAAGCAATGAGCGCTTTTTGGTAAATTTCGTCGCTAGGAAGCAAAGTATAAATTTCAATATTTGCTTTACTTTCCTTAGACTGAGAACAATATCCACAGTCTTCTGCACACAAACCACTTTTAGCATTTAACAAAACATTTAAAGACATGGTATTTTTGGTAAAATGATTTTTAATCATCACCGCTTGAGCATAGTAAGTCCAAAATTCTTCTTCACTTTTTAGAATTTTTAACGCTTCTTTTTTCGTAATTTCCCGCGTTCCTTCGCAAATTTCTTTAGTAAATTTGAACATTTAATTCTCCTAATCAATAAATTTGACTCAGGATTACGGACACATTTTTGTAAGTTCTTAGAACCTGTTAACTTGTCTCGGAGTGATGAATAGTCCCGTTACACAGCTTACAAATCAAGCAAAGCTTGGGGGACGCAAGTAACACGACAAGTTTTTGGCTATCTTTTCGCACTTTTTTATTAAAAAACCTGCCCTCTTTCTTACGATTTGTTCAAGTTTTACTTGATTACAATTTGATAAACGGGGTTCATTTCACTAGAGATCGTTAACAGGTTCTAAACTTATCCGGAACTCTTATTCTTATCTTAATGCCAAGCTTTTTGCAAATTGCTATAAATCTACCGCCATTTAAAGTAGTGATAGATGATTATTTTTTACATAATAATTCTCTTTCTTTTTTATTTAGCTCACGATATTCACCTGGTTTTAGTCCAGTAAGATCTAATGATCCGTAACATTCGCGTTTTAATTTTTGCACAGGCAAATTAATAGTATCAAACATTTTTTTCACTTGATGATTGCATCCTTCATGGATGGTTAACTTCACAATAGATGTTTTTTTATCAGCGCTTATATGAATAATTTCATAACGAGCTGGACTGGTTTTTTGACCATCAATTTTAACGCCATATGTTAAAGGTCGAAGGTTCTCCTTATTGGCAAGACCCTGAATTTTAGCTAAATATACTTTTTCAATTTCATGTTTTGGATGCATCATCTGATTAGCAAAATCGCCGTCATTTGTCATGATCAATACCCCCGAGGTATCCCAGTCCAGTCTACCAACAGGATAGATTCTTTCCTGCATATGTTTAAAATAATCCATTACGGTCTTACGTCTATGCTCGTCTTTAACAGAGGTTATTACACCTTTTGGTTTATAGAATTAAAAGTAAATTTTATCTTCTTTAAAAATAGGAATGCCATCTACTTCTACTTTATCGTTATCACTCACTTTAACACCTTGTGTAATAACCACTTTTCCATTAACTTTTACATGTCCTGTAACAATTAATCC
>JAIRNX010000009.1 GCA_031257815.1 Lactobacillales bacterium | reverse complement strand
AACTTATTCCCCCCCCCCCCCCCCCCCCATGTATATGATAATGATATATTTACACTTGTTTATGGGGATGGTTGCAATCTTTCTGAATTCAGCGATCATTCATTTCACATTGCCCATTCAAATTCGGTCATTGAACATGTCGGCAATTGGGAAAGTAAAGTCAATTTCTCAAGAGAACTGCAACGTGTGGCAAAAAGATATTATTTGCAAACACCTAATTACTGGTTTCCAATAGAACCTCATTTCATGACACCTTTTTTCCATTGGTTGCCAAAAAGACTTCGAATAAAATTGCTTTTGCATTTCAATTTGGGAAATTATCGAAAAGCAACAACATATAACGAAGCCAGAATGAATGTAGAACGTGTGTATTTATTAACACAAAAAGAATTGAACTATTTATATCCTTCATCACAAAACAAATATTATAAGGAAAAATGGGGAGGATTTGTAAAATCGCTAATAATTATAAAATGATAATATAATGAAAAAATCAGGTAACATAAATGAATATGATCTTTTGTATTTTAACAGACGTATATTCCGGACTGAGATTTTTTGGAACAGGCTTGGTGAAAAGCCCGATTTAACGGATAAAGTCATTCTTGATGTAGGGTGCGGTCATGGTGCTTTGTGCTTTTCTATGGCTTTGGGTGGAGCCAAAAAAGTAGTAGGGGTAGATATTGATGCTAATCGCATCGCATTTGCAAAAGAATACCTCAGATTACATTACCCTCAGTTTTCCAAAATCGTGGAATTTCACAGAATAGATTTAAAAGACTATTCAAAAGAGGCACAATTTGACTATATGGTTTCGGAAGATACCTTTGAGCATATCATTGACTTACCGGAAATGATTAAAGAAATGAGATTGAGGCTAAAACCCGGCGGTCTGATTTATACAGGATTTGGCCCCCTCTATAATGATTTTTATGGCGATCATAAACGAACAAAGTGTATAGTTCCATGGGGGCATGTGGTGTGTGCTGATGAAAAAATCATTAAACGGCTAAATAAAAAACGGGAAACCCCCATTCAGTCAATTTATGATCTTGGGTTGAACAAGTTATCATTGGCTGATTATCGCAAAATTTTTCAGGATTCAGGATTAAAAATCGTTTCTTTTAAAGTAAATGTGAGTCGTAATTTAATTTTAAGGCTATTCTCATTGATTAGTTTTATACTCCCTTTTTTAAAAGAATATTTTGCCCATAATATTTACGCTATTTTAAAAAAATAAACATATGATTTCGCGCAAACTTCTTGCAGTAGCCTCTATAGGCGGACATTGGATGCAACTGCTTCGCATTGTTTCACCGGCAAATTCGGAATTTGAGATAATTTATTTGTCCACCCACCCGAAGTGTGCGACTATGGTGGAGGGACATAAATTCTATACCATGACGGATTTTAGTCGTTGGGACTTTCACAAACTGTTCCGGGTGTTTTTTCAAGCGGCTAAAATTATTTGGAAAGAAAAGCCGGATATCGTTATCACTACCGGCGCCGCTCCCGGTATGATTGCCCTCTTTGTGGCAAAACTGTTTGGCAAGAGAACTATTTGGGTAGATAGTATCGCTAATGTGGAAAAACTTTCGCTTAGTGGAAAAATCGCCTCTAAATTCGCTGCCAAAACCTACACGCAATGGGAATCATTGGCAACGCCAAGAATCCTGTATGCCGGTAACGTATTTGAACAATAGCAATTGAAAAATAACCAATTAAATTTTTACATATTATGATCTTTGTTACAATCGGCACACAAATACATTTTGATCGTTTAATAGTAGCTATTGACGAAATAGCAGCCACACTAAAAGAAGAACCTGTTATTGTCCAAACATTGAAAGGCAAATACCAGCCTAAACATGTTCAAGTTGTTGATTTTTTAAGCCCTGATGAATTTAACAATTATGTAAATAACGCAAGATTAATTGTCAGCCATGCAGGAATGGGCAGCATATTATCTGCATTGGAACAGCGGAAACCAATCATAATATTTCCCCGTTTAGCATCGCTGGGTGAACACCGGAACGATCATCAAATGGCTACGGCCATGAAAATGAACGAACTGGGATACGTGTATGTAGCTTATGACAAAAAACAATTAAAAGAACTAATCTTAAAAAAAGATTTGCAACCATTGAAAATGATTGGTAAAAGTGCGTTAAGCCGATTTATAGAATCTATTACGGAGCCAATAAAGTAATTGCACTTCGCACCGGTTTCACCAGAACAAGGTATCTACAAATGCGCGGGCATCGAATACCTGCAGATCGTTAATGCCTTCGCCCACGCCGATAAATTTCACCGGAATGTTGCCCGAGCAAAGACCATAATCTTCCCGCAGAAGCAGTGCCAAGTGAAAGCCGCGAACCGTCGCGGCTTTTTTTAATTCTTGAGAGGAGTGCGTTTGGGAAGGAATCGAATGTTTTTCGTATATTTGTAGAAAATAAGTGCCATGAAACAACGAATATATATAGACACTTCTATTGTGGGCGGGTATTTCGACAAGGAATTTTCCGAAGCCACCAGCGCCCTATTTGAACGGCTGAAAAACAAAGAAGTGGTTTTTGTAGTGTCTGACCTGCTGAGGAAGGAGCTAATCGGCGCGCCCGAACATGTGCAAACGTTATTAGACAAATATGAGGCAATCTGTTTTGAGCCTGTAATATTAACAAGAAGCCAAAGAACTTGCCAATGCTTACATTACAGAGAAAGTCGTCGGAAAAACAAGTTTGGAGGATTGCCAACACATAGCGATGGCTACGCTATGCAAAGTGGATGTGTTGGCAAGTTGGAACTTTAAGCATATTGTAAATCTTATGAGAATAAAAGGCTACAATGGCGTAAATTTGAAAATGGGCTATGCTGCCCTTGAAATAAGAAACCCCAAAGAATTGATAAATTATGAAAACAAATAATCAAATAAAGGACTTCGATTGCGTAAAAATGAAAAATGAAATTCAGGCAAAAATCTATGCAGAAACCAAAGATATGAATTTTGAAGAATTGCGAGCCTATTTAGACAAACAATTAGAACACGATGCTTTTTGGCAACGAATAACCCACCAACAGGAAGTAAGGCTGCATGCTTAACGGCTATCATCCGGCAATTTCGCTATCTTTGCACAATGAAATACTTCCACTATATATTACTGCTGTTTTTTGCAGCGGGGTGTGAATTGCCGGCCGCCTATTATACTATTGATGGTTTTACGCAGGGAACCACTTA
>JAIRNX010000143.1 GCA_031257815.1 Lactobacillales bacterium | reverse complement strand
CTTGTGGCGGTTCTGAATTTTGCATAGTACGCTCTAAGCCCAAAGCCATTTTCCCAGTCCTTTCTATAAAGGAACCCGTCAGCCTCGGTGTCTCGATCGAAAGGGAAGGCCTGTGCGTTAAAGCCCCAGGTGGGGGAATAACCCAAAGTCTGGAGGCCGGCAGAGTCGAAGTCTAAGCTAATGCGGCCAACGCTAATGTTGCCATATTCAGTCCTCAGAAATCCATAATAATACATGGACACCAAGGCGTTGTCTGTTCCAGTGTATAATCCAATGAAATTGAACCCAAAAATCCAATGAAACTGGTACTACAAAATATGGAAATGACAGTAAAATTATATTATAAATATGTTAATATACTAACATAATTAAATTTTTAAATATAATTATTATACATATTGAATTAAGGATTCTTTAGCGATTTAGTTTCACATTGAGATATTTAGTGAAACAATCAATCTTCATAATGTTTTAATTTTCATATAAATATTGAATGATTGGAAAATATTAGCTCATAGATGGTCATAAAATCAAAATTACTCTAGTAATTTAAAACATTTTTAATTAAAAAAAAAACCTGTCAAGCGTAAGCGTTTGACAGGTATAGTATTTTTAAAAATTTATTTTAGTTTGATAATAATACCATAAGAAATATTAACATCAAATAGTCGCTGGTTCTTCAACTATTGATGAGACACAGATATGCGTTGCGTACCGTCCTTTGAACATAATCCAATTTATGGTTACCTTTTCGTTTGTCAATTTCAGGACTGCATTCAGACATAGCAAGTTCTATTGACGATATAGAGTAACCTTGTCTTAAAAGCATACATGCAACTGCAAAATCTCCTTTTGAATAATCAATTTGCGGATATAATTGTTTATCAAACCACCATTTCCAGTAAAAAGAGAAATCATTTTTTATTTGCGAAGTATCTTTACTCTTACTATTGTCTGGTAAACTTAATTTTAAAAAATCTTTTTTTGATTTTAAATCATGATTATTGTCTACTTTATTTTTACTTTCATTTTGTTTTGATGCCCATTTTCTTATCTGTTCAGCATTTTTTGCTATTCCTGATTTGACATCATGGCAACATATTACAAAAGGAAAGGTGCCGTCATTTTTAAGATGACAAGGCTTACGGTTTGTATATCCTGCCAATCGACCATAATGAACTGCATCAACGGATCCTGGATCGCCTTTAAATGTTTCTGCTAGATAACCAGCCACTAGTTTCCGTTCTGCGGCTTGCATCGGTTGTGGTCCTAGATCAACCCAAACTTGATAGTTGTTTGGTGAAGTCAGTAAAGTGCATGCAGGTCCTGAGCCTTCTTTTCGCATTGATTTTATTGATGAGATGTCAAGATCATCAACTAAAATTAATGCTCGGTCTATAGTTCTGGCGGGACGTAAAAAAATGTCTCTGCCATTTAAATTTTGATATTTAAGGAATTGAATCATTTTAGAAATTTTCAGAGGATTTAAATCAACATAATTGTTCATAGTTGAATTTGGACGATTTAATATACCAATGTCATACAAAGATGAGCGCATTGATGCTAATTGATTAGAAACATTTGAATGAGTAATAGATGTAAAATTTTTCATTAAAAATCCACAAAAAAGACCCGGCGGCATGCCGCCGGGAGAAAAAGCCCTTCCGGCGGCAAGCCGCCGAAAGGGAAGTTAAAATATAAATGACAAGTTTATCTTCAAATTTATTATATCTGTAATTTAGAAAAGGAAAATTGAGATTTTAAGGTTTCTCAAGCTCTCTCATAGACCTTTCTCCTTTGATTATGATATTATATGTTTTGTGGATTATTCTGTCTACTATTGACTGAGAGAGCGGAGAGGACCCGCCTAAATTTAATAGCCACTCGTTAGGCTTACATATTGAGGCAAAAATTACTGACTTGTTGCGAGATCTGTCCTCTAGGAGTTCTAATAAATTTCTTGGGCTATTATCATCAATTGGAAAATTTAGAAATTCATCGATTATTAAAAGATCAAATTTGTGAAGTTTTTTTATTTCTAGATCGAGATTAGAGTTTTTTGAAGCTGAATTCATGATGTTTAATAGTTGAGGTAGCCTGAAATATTTTACTTTATAGAGTCTCTTGGCAGCGGCCATGCCTAGAGCGCATGAAATAAAGGTTTTTCCAGCTCCTGTCGGTCCAAAGATGCAGACATGTTCGCCTTTGTTTATATATTCGCAGGTTGAGAGCCTATCTATTAAATCTTTGTTAAGCTGGCGGTTTATGTCGTAAATTATAGTTTCGACAGTAGCATCCTGGTATGTCAAATTCGCTTTCTTGACTATAGTGTGAAGCCTGCCTAAATCTTTAGTCCTTTTCTGAGTTATGACTAAATCATGGAAATTATTGACAAAATCTTTAGATGGAGGATTATCTCCAGATATTTTGTCAGAGAAGGCTATACGCATTCCATCAAGTTTAAGATAGCGTAAAATTGCATCTATTATGATCACTGATGAATCATCATTAACTCTATTGATGACTTCCTTTTTTTGCTCTTGTTGCTCCCCTATTTTTTTTGATTTATCTGTTGGCATATCCACCTCCTGGTTGCATATTGTCTCATTTAACTGCTTCATCGGAAGATGTGAGTTGTTGCTAATAATAACGCTGTTAACAGAAGCCTTTGTATCATTTACTCCTATTATATCGACAATTTTTTCTATTGTT
>JAIRNX010000035.1 GCA_031257815.1 Lactobacillales bacterium | reverse complement strand
ATGATCTCATCTATAAAATTTGGCTGGCTAATATCAGCGGCGTCTATTCTGCCTTTTTGAATAGAGCTTAATATGTTGGTTTTGGATTTTTTTGCAATCTTTAACATGAGATTATTGTAACATATTTTTTAGTTATGGATTACTTTCCGAATTGCAGTATTAGTTGTAAAAGTCAAGATTGTAGACATTTTGGCTTTTTTCAAAGAAATCATCAATATGATCCTAATTTACAATATACGCCAGAATTAACTGTTGAAAAGATTCAATCTTATAACAATTGTATTATGGATACTTTAAATCCTGGAAAGTCTACACCATCTCAAAAACAATATTATTTTAAATATTTGGGAAAACCATTGTATGAAGCAATTACAAAAGGAAATATACAAGCAAAAGAAGATAGAATGGTCTCTAGCTTTTATAGAAAAGAAAACGGAATGCTATTTTTCGATTTTGGAAGTTTAAGAATCTTAAGTGGAAAAGAAGATATTCAACAAATTATAGAGTCAGTAAAAAATGATGATGGTTTTAATCCAGATGAAAAGCAAGCTTTATTTGAAGAATGGTTTAATTCAAATAGATGCATTATAAAAGTTTATCATGCACCTGAAAGCATTTTAGGTGAATGGCAAGCTTTAGAAGCATTAGCACAACTTTTAGAGGCATCAGAAAAATTAAAATCAGATTCGTCTAAAAAAGAAGAATATATTGAGGCACTTTTAAGGTTTAAATTTTTTGCCAATAAAACTTCTACTTTTGTTAGAGGACAAGCAACTCTTTTCCTTTCGTTTGAAAGAGCTATTACTCAAAATGCAGGTTATAAAATAGAAGAAACCAATGAATGGGATAAAAATAATGGAGGAGTTTGTTCGGATGTTGCTGGCCTAATTACATTAAAGGAAGAAGATTTTATTGAAGTAAATAAAAACAACTTGAGATTAACCACTATTCAATAATTTTAATCAACCACCACTTTAAGTGGTGGTTTGCTTTATACTAGTTTTCTTTCCGAATTTCAAATACACCAGCTGCCAACCACTTTTGATAGCGTCCTGCTTCCACTTCAACTGGATTATATTTTGTGGATAAATTTTCACTTTCTACCATTGAACATCCCTTTTCTATTTTTTCACTAAAACTTTATCAACATCTTCATACACCAAAATTTCGTCCAAATCATAGACCGTATTAATCTTTCCTGAAAGCACACTTACAAATATCGGTGAGCTGCTCAGTTTTCTAATCACTGTGGGTCTACTATCATCAATCTCCGAAACTACTAGTATTGGTTTTATGGAAAATAAAGAACTTTGATAAGTAAAGTTAAACTCATCTCGCAAATATTTCCGTGTTAAATTGGAAATATATGGATACGCCGTTTGTGGTTTTGCCACACATTCATTACAATTACCCAACTTTTCAGTTGTACAATATCTCTTACTTTTTGCCTGACAAGGAAAAGTCGGTAAATCATCAAAACTTGTATCATGCGGCGTAAAAGTTACGCTAGTTAACGAATGCAATCCCGTCTTGCCAAAAGGCATAATCGAAAAAAATGGCCCATCCATTACTGTAATTCCAACATTTTTTAATTCTTTAGAAGCTTTAACCAAAATAATTTCACAACGTTCATATTTAATTTTAAAAGGTTCATAGTCCAATAACTTATGAATTTGATTTACACTTGCATAAGTTGCATTTAGTAAAAAAGATGAACTATACTTTTTACCATCTGCACATTCAACAATAAAATGCGTTTTTTCTTTAGTAAGACGAACAATATCTGCTTGGTACTTTAGTTTAACTTTTGAAAATTTCTGAATTTCTTTAAGAAAGTAATCACGCAAAGTATGCGCATCATATGTATATTCTTTTGTTAAAAAAGCACCATCGCACATTCCACGCTGAAAGTATTTTTCTTTAATTACCGGATCACAAAAAATATCTGCATCAAGACAAAATTTTTCAAACTGTTCAGCATTAGCCCAACTAAACTTTGCTGATGTTGCATAAATTTGATCAAAATCTTTATGAATGCAAAAACCAAAGTCTTCATTAAAGCGATCAAAATACTTTTTCGATTTAACTGCTGTTGAAATTGAACGTGGATAATGATAGCCCATATGCACTCGCGCCTGATTAGTATAAGTTGCCCGCATAAAGGAAGCTTTATCACGCTCCAAAACCAAAACAGACTCATTTAATTCTTTAGCAGAAAACCACGCTGAATATAAGCCATACAAACCTCCGCCAATAATAATTTTATCGTAAATTTCCATATTCTTCCTTAAATTAATTGTTTAATGACTATTAACCATTCCAAATGGTGACAGTGATTACTCGATAATTAAATCTAACAAAAAAAGACTAATTAGGGAAATCACATACGAAATTAGCACGCCAAACGCATGTAGATATTATCGTATAATAAAATAGATATAAATAATATTGAAATTTGACAATTTTTAAGGAAGAAAAGATCGAAAAGTTTGAAATACCTTTTCGTATTTATAGGATTTACAGATCAAGGGCGAGCATTTTTAAAAGAAAAAAAAGATACGGTTTCGTTAATCGCAAAAATGGGGGTATTTGCAAAGTAATATGAAAACCGTCATAAAAGCAGATGCTATTTACCAAATGGCTGCTGATAAAATTCCTGAGCAAAATCATGGACAAATTCCCATCTATAGTTCCCAAAATTGCGAATGAAATAACCTTCTTCTATAATAAATTCAGTTTTGTTTAAGCTAATTCATTATAATTAGTTATGAATTTTAGAGTCTGTTAAAGATGAAAGGAGCGGATGGAATGATAAAAAAAGGAATCATGCTTTTAATGATCATATTAGGTGCAAGTTTTGGAAATTTTTTCTTACCATTTTTTTGGGATCTTTTCAAACAAACAAAAAATAGTTTATTGAACAATTTGTACCAAAGTCAATGAAGTGAGACCTAATTTAAATATTTAAGATAGG
>JAIRNX010000104.1 GCA_031257815.1 Lactobacillales bacterium | reverse complement strand
AACTCGCTTAATAAACGACGCTCACTTGGAGCGACAAAGCCGCCTTTTTGCAAACGAATATTTTCTAAATAATCATTTGGTGCTAAATTTTCTGCCTCTTCGATAATTTTAGCTTCTGCCTTTGAAAAGCCCATATCTTGCAAAGTAGTCGTTAGCTCTTGTTTTTTTTCAGCGGGCAAATCTACCAATTTTGTAGCACGATTTTCCAAAATTTGTTTAAGCTGACTAATATTTAATACATTATCCGCTCGCGCCAAATTTACAGCTTTATGAAATAATTCCAATTCATTTAAACCAAATAATGCATGAATTGCCAACAATTGCAAAGTATCTTGCTTTTCTGAATGAAAAAATAAACTTTGTTTTTTCATCATTTCTTTAAAAAATTGAATATCAAAATGTTTATCAGATTTACTTTCAATTTTCTTTTTCGCTTGATTTAAACGTTCATCTTCTTCATTTAAAAGATTTAAATTAAAAGTATAGACTTCGGTAAATTTTTTTGAAATATTTCGCATATCTTTAACTTCAGTCGTCACTTTTTCATAATCTTTGACTAATTCATCAAAAGCACGTTGACCAATTTTTGATAATAATAAACCTGCAAAGATTGGCTCTGTGAAAAACAACTGCGGAAGATACGGTATATTTAACCGATAAAGATACTCCACGCCAAAATCAAAAGAATCTTTTACAAAGGTTTGCAATAAAGTCATACCTTCAAGATAGTTTTTGGCTTTGCAAAAACGAGCTCCACTCATACCAATTACATCAAACAAAAAACTATGAACAGTTGTTTTTTGATTTTTACCTGAAGCACTTTGTCCAAATAATGCCATATAAAGAGTAAAAGCGTCACCGCCAATAATGGGCAAGTAAAGGCGTGATAACGATAATAATGAGTCAAAAGAGATCATCCTCACTGCTTCAACTGTATAAAATTCGCGCGGATTTGGTGTTATTTGACGCATCTTAGCTCTCCTTTTTATTTGCCCGTTTAACAATGTCTTCTAATTCAGATAAAAAGACACTCATATCCTTAAACTGTCGATATACGCTAGCAAAACGAATATAGGCGATTTCATCTAAATTTACTAGCTCTTCCATCATAAATTCTCCAATTTGCGCACTTGTTACTTCTGCTTTGCCTAACATACGTACACGATGCTCTACAATGTCTATAGTCTTTTCCATTTGCTCACTGGTCACAGGCCTTTTTTCTGCTGAGTGAATCAAGCCTTGCAATAATTTTTTTCGACTAAATTCTTCACGAGAATTGTCTTTTTTAATAACCAACAATGGAATTTCTTCAATTTTTTCAAAAGTTGTAAAACGATAACCACAATTTTCACACTCACGTCGCCTGCGAATAGTGCGCGCATCCTCACTTTGACGACTATCAACAACGCGTGAATGATTGTGACCACACTTTGGACATTTCATTTTTTGCCTCCACATTCGTACTATATTTTTCAAGTTGCTTTGCCCGCAACTGCCCACATGCAGCATCAATATCTGTACCAAACTCCTGGCGAATAACACAATTAATTTTATTTTTCTTTAGAATATCATAAAAACACAGAACATCCGCTTGCTTTGAACGCATATATTGATCATATTCATTTACAGGATTATAAGGAATTAAGTTAACATAGGCTAATTTCTTCTTATTTTTTAATAAATTGGCTAACTTTTGTGCATGATGCACTTGGTCATTGATACCACTAAGCAAAATATACTCAAAAGTTACCCTGCGATTGGTTGTTTTTGTATAAAAATTAATTGCTTCCATTAACTTCTCAATTGGAATTAAACGATTAATCCGCATTAAACGCGAGCGAATTTCATTATTGGGTGCATGAAGGGAAATGGCCAAATTTACTTGTAAATCATTAGTTGCAAAGTCGTAAATTTTCGCTGCTAAGCCAGAGGTAGAAACAGTAATATGTCTTGCACCAATAGCTAAGCCTTTATCATCGTTAATAATATGCAAAAAATCTAAAACATTTTCGTAATTATCAAACGGCTCCCCAATCCCCATGACAACCACATGAGAGACTCGTTCATTCATTAATGAATTTTGAACTTGCATAATTTGTGCCACAATTTCTCCGGCACTTAAGTTTCGTTTTTTACTTAATAAACCACTGGCACAAAAAGAGCAGCCCATTCTGCAGCCGACTTGCGTGGTAACACAAACTGATAAGCCATATTTTTGGCGCATTAAAACCGTTTCGATAAATTGATGATCATGGAGTTCAAAAAGATATTTGGTTGTGCCATCAATTGATGTTTGAGCAATTGATTGTTTTAAAGGATTAATCACAAAATAAGCATCTAAACGATTGATAAAATCATTGGAAAGGTTGGTCATTTCAGTAAAAGTTGTAACCTGTTTTTGATAAAGCCATTCCCAAATTTGAACGCTGCGAAATTTTTTTTCACCTTGAATAATCACCCATTCTATTAATTTTTCTTTTGTTAGATTATAAATAGATAGCTTCATTTATCAATTTCCTTTCTACATAATAATAAGAAAAGACCAACCCAATTATCAACCGAAAAATATTTAGTAATCTTCGGCATAAGAAAATCCACATTTGACAAAATGCTCAAGTGTAACGATACAGTGAATAGACAAAAAAATCTACGGCACAGTTTTTTTATGCTTATGATTTTTTGATATAGTATAAATCAGTTAGTTAACTTGTTAAGTTTTGAAAGGATTTTAATCAATGATTTTACTGACAGGTGGCAAGGGTCAATTAGGGAGAGAATTGCGTTTTTTATTAGATGAGTGTAAAGTTGAGTATGTTGCAACAGATGTTGCTGACATGGATATTACTGATAAGCTTGCTGTTAAAGCAAAGTTTACGGAAGTAAAGCCAGATATAGTTTTTCATTTAGCTGCGTATACAGCAGTTGATAAGGCAGAAGATGAAGGTAGAAAGCTAGATTATAAGATTAATGTTGAAGGTACACAAAATATTGCGCAAGCTGCTGAAGCGGCAGGGGCAAAGTTATTTTATATTTCTACGGACTATGTGTTTGATGGTGTTTTAAAAGACGGCGAGTATTTGCCAGAAGATCCTCCTAATCCGCAAAATGAATACGGTCGTACAAAACGCTTGGGTGAAGAAGCTGTGATGAAATTTTCATCTAAGTATTATATTGTTCGCACGTCTTGGGTGTTTGGGAAGTATGGGCATAACTTTGTTTTTACAATGCAAAAGCTAGCTAAAGAACATGCTGAAATTTCTGTTGTTAATGATCAAATCGGACGTCCAACTTGGACAAGAACACTAGCAGAGTTTATAATGTATGCTGCAGAACATGAAGAGAAGGTTTCATATGGAATTTATCATTTATCAAACGATAACATAGCGACTTGGTATGAGTTTGCTAAGGAAATTTTAAAAGATACAGATGTGAGAGTTGTACCAGTGACTAGTGAAGAATTTCCACAAAAGGCAAAACGTCCACAGTATTCAGTGCTGAGCTTGGAGAAGGCAAAAGCTACAGGTTTTGTTATTCCAACTTGGAAGGAAGCTCTTAATAAAATGATAAAGGCCATACAGTAGGTTTTGAAAGGTAGGGATTGAAAAATGGTTGTTTCAAGAAGAACACGAAGAGAATTAAGAAAAGCACGAGAGAGAAGACAGCGAGTTGATCATTTAAAAAATGGCGGGAAAAAAGCAGGTGTTATTTTAACTTTAACGTCTATGTTAAGCTTGGCATCGTTATTAACAGAAGTTAAAGCAGATGATTTGCCAGAATCATCAGAAGTATATAGAGGAAGTTTATTAGGTGATGATTACGTTTATGGTTTAATTGAAGAATGGGCACCTGTTGCAATACCTATTGCTAGAGATAATGGTTTATATCCATCAGTAATGCTTGCTCAAGCATTGATAGAAAGTCGTTATGGAAATGGTCTTAGTCAATTAGCTAGTCCGCCACATCACAATTTATTTGGCATTAAAGGATTTTATCAGGGACAATCAGTTAACTTTCCTACCCAAGAATGGACAGGAGATCATTATATTACGGTAAATGCAGATTTTCGTGTATATCCAGGTTATGGTGAGTCGTTTGAGGATTATGCAAATCTTTTGCGTGGATGGGAGTATTATGCTGGTACATGGAGAGAAAATACTCCAACTTTTCGGGAAGCAGCTTATGCTTTGCAAGGACGGTATGCAACTTCGCCAATATATGCAAGTAGTGTGATTCGTTTGATTGAGCAATATGAATTAGATAGATTTGATTTTGATGATTATGAAGTGGCGGCTGTTTATGTTCACAGGTTGCGTAATCCTAATAATGGTTTGCATCATTATACGATCGATGAAAATGAAGTTGAGCAGTTAAAACAGCAGGGTTGGGTTTATGAAGGTATTGCTTTTCGCTGCTTAAGAGAAGGTCAAGGGATGCCTATGTATCGTTTATATAATCAAGCAACTGGGCATCATCATTTTACGATTAATTCATATGAAAAAAATAAGATGATTGCTGATGGTTGGGTTTATGAAGGTATTGCTTGGTATGTAGAAGAAGTAGAGAATGGAGAACCGGTTTTCCGTGGATTTAATCCTGGAAACCAAGAACACTTTTTTACTCGTAATAAAATTGAATTAGAAAAAGC
>JAIRNX010000001.1 GCA_031257815.1 Lactobacillales bacterium | reverse complement strand
AAAAAGCCTCGATTTAGAACCACTAAACCTGCGTTTTTTGCCTCAAATTGTGAAAAAATAGCTCAAAAATTCATTTCACTAGAGATCGTTAACACGTTCTTAGAAAAAATTAATTTGCTCACAGATAAACATACATTATCTCTGGTGCTTAGTAATCTAATCAGCAATGCTTTAAAATATTCAGGTGATCAGCAACTAAATATCACTGGAAAAAAATCAGGCGAAAATTATATTTTAACTTTTTCAAATGCAATAAATTCGCCATTAAACCCTTTAAAACAAGTAGAAAAAACTGCAATGACAGCTTCACACTTAGGGCTAATCATTGCACAAGAAGCTGCTGAAAAACTAGGCGGAAAATTAAATCTTAAACAAGAGAGGCAAAACTTTATTGTTAAATTTACAATGCCGATTGAACGATAGAAAAATAAAAAGACGAGAACTTGTTGACTGAGGGCGTTTATCTCATTACAATTGCTTATGTTTGGAGAGAGTATGAAAGGAATCAAAAGAGGTGTATAACTTAGATGGAAGAAAAGCGATTTGTTGATCCAAATGCAATGCAAACTCAAGAAGAAGCAATAGAAAAATCTTTGCGCCCCCAAAAATTTGCTCAATATATTGATTACGAAAAAAGAATGAAAGATTATTTATTACATGGTTCTTAACGAGTTTAACTTTGAAATTTACCAAATGTCTAAGAACCTGTCTACCATCTCTCTATTGATGGATTGCGTTTATCAAGTTGTAATCAAGTAAGCTCAAAACAACTTGTAAACCTGCCAGGTTTTTTTGAGAAATTTTTATGCATTTTTAGGCTAAAAGCACAGCTTTTAGGTAATGGATAAAAGAAAACGAAGTTTTCTTGTCACCGTAAACGCAGGGAAGCTGCGCGTTGGTGCTAAATCGAGGCTTTTTGACGCTAGAAATACGATTTCTAGGTTACTGGATAAAAGAAATTTTGAAAGCAAAATTTCTTACAAAAGGCAAAAAATTGCCAGAAAAGTCGCACCGAGTAGGTACGTCCTGCCTAAACTCTGTCAAGCTGCGCTTGTCAATCGTTAAAGCAGTTCGCAATTGTGGAGACAAGTTAACAGACTCTAAGATGTATCAAGGTGGCCCAGTCGGTATTGGAGTACTGGCTGTAAATATTTCTGAAGATAGGGAAACCGTTGAAGATATGTATGAGCCATACTTGATTCAGATTGGCTTTATTAAGCGTACCGTCAGAAGGCGTGAAGCAACTGCTGCTGCATATCAACATTTTGGTTATGAAAGGTAAGTTAAATACTAAATGAAAAATTTCAAGATCAGTAAAGTTTTTTCCAAAAAACAAAAATCACATATTATTTTTCGGCTAAATTTATTATTTTTTATTATTTTTGTGCTATTTGTCATTTTAGTTGCACGACTTGGATATATACAAATTATTGATAATAAAAAGTATCAAAAATATATTAATGCTTCTAATTCCCAAATAATACAGACACCTGCATTGCGTGGGCAGATTTACGATGCCAAAGGAGTTATTTTAGCTAAAAATACAGAAAAGCCTGCTATTGTTTATACGCGTAATAAAGGGGCTACTGCACCACAAATGCGTAAAACGGCCTTTAAGCTACTTGACTTGATAGAAGTTCCTTATGATCCGCAGTTAACTGCGCGTGATAAAAAAGATTTCTGGCTTTCAGATGAAAAAAACTTAAAACAAATACAAAAAAAGTTAACGCACAAAGAAAAGTTTGATAAAGATGATGTTCCCCGACCGGAAGCTAAAATTTGGGAAACAATTGTTAACAAAGTAGATGTAAATGAATTAAACTACAATGAACGAATGCTATCAGCTGCTACTATTTTTAAGCGGATGAATGTTGCTTGTGAATTAGACACAGTAACAATTGTTAGTGATAATTTAGCTGAAGAAACAATTGCAAAAGTTGCTGAGCATGAAGCAGAACTTTCGGGTATTTCTACATCTACCGATTGGGAGCCTGAATTTGACGACTCTTCCCTTTCTGCTGTTTTGGGAAGTATTTCTTCAAAAAAATCAGGCTTGCCAAAAGAAAAACTTAATAAATATTTGGCG
The DNA here is from genome assembly GCA_031257815.1 of Lactobacillales bacterium. Taxonomy (GTDB): domain Bacteria; phylum Bacillota; class Bacilli; order Lactobacillales; family Streptococcaceae; genus JAIRLR01. The sequence goes on along the minus strand of JAIRNX010000001.1, from coordinate 1,654 downwards.
AAAGGCTATGTTCGTAATGATCGCGTGGGAACTTCTTGGTTGGAAGAACAGTATGAATCTGTTTTACAAGGCAAAAAACAAAAAACAAAGATTATTGTAAATAGTAAAGGAGAAGTTGTTCGCAATAAAATCATCCAAAAAGGAGCAAGAGGAGACAATTTAAAACTTACAATTGATAAAGATTTTCAAGAAAAGGTTCAAAATATTTTAAGAGAAAAATTTAAAAATCTTAAGTTTAACCAAGCAAGATACTCTCCAGGTGCATATGCCGTTGCTATGAACCCTAAAACAGGCGGAATTTATGCCGTTGCCGGAGTAAGTCATTATATAAATACTGGGGAAATGGAAGATAATATTTTAGGCGCAGTCAATAATGCTTATATTCCAGGATCTGTCATTAAAGGTGGAACCCTTACTGCTGGGTATGAAACAAATGTTATCTCAGAAAATGAAACCTTTACCGATATTCCCATTCAAATTAAAGGAACGCCTGTCAAACAATCCGTTTTTTATAATCGCTTTCCTAATAAAACTATCACTGCAGCAGAAGCTCTAGAAAACTCTTCCAACTCATATATGATGCAGTTAACATTAAAAATGCTAGGAATCAATTATACGCCAAATATGGAACTGCCTGAAAAGAATAAAGAAAAAGTTTATAAAGAATTACGAACAGCTTTTAATCAATATGGCTTAGGAACTAAAACAGGAATTGACCTACCAAAAGAAGCTGCTGGTTTTGAAGGTAAAATTACAGGAAATGATGCTATGGGGAAATTGCTCGATTTATCTTTTGGTCAATATGATATGTATACGCCTATACAACTGGCACAATATGCTGCAACTGTGGCTAACGGTGGTCATAGAATTGCCCCTCATTTTGTTGAAGGAGTTTATGGCAGCGATCTAAATGGTAATTTAGGAGAAAGCAAGCAAAAGATTAAGCCGAAAGTATTAAACGATATTCCGATTTCTAAAGCCCAAATGGATATTATTCAAACAGGTTTTTACAATGTTGTACATGGACACAGCTTTTACACAACAGCAACATCTCTACGTAATACACCAATACCCGTTAGCGCTAAAACGGGTACAGCAGAAACTGGCACTGGCAGAATTAATTTAAGTATTGTTGCTTATGGACCAAGTGATGATCCTGAAATTGCTGTAGCTGTAATGCTTCCAGAATTAGTTTCTAAAGACAATGTTTACCCTAATCAGGAAATTGTTAAAAGTATTTTTGATTTGTACCATCAAATATATATGAGCGAGAGATAAGGGGATATAGAATCAAATGACAAGTCGATTAATTTTAAAAACTTATCAAATTAATCGCCTATGCTGATCCGCAGTTGAGTATTCCATTTTTGCCTGATGATATTTGGAAAACTTGTTTATTATTTAAAATAATTTTATAAATTGTTGTGCTGCCTTGATGATTCGTCAAAACTTTCCCTGTATTAAAATAAAAAGTTTGGTTTTTCGCTGTCTCCAATCCATTTTCACGAAGAATAAAAACCATCATGCGCGCCGTTAGTTGTTGTTCATTATTTTTTCGAAAAGAATGATATTGCTTATAATCTGAATATATGTAATTCCATAAACTAGTGATTAGAAGCAATAGAAAAAGTGTTCCAAGTAAAATGTGTCCTTT
>JAIRNX010000166.1 GCA_031257815.1 Lactobacillales bacterium | reverse complement strand
AATCGCCCCAGCATTAACATCGTAAAAACGCATTAACAACTTCACCATTGTGGTTTTACCTGCACCAGTTGGGCCGACAATGGCAACCATCTCTCCTGCATTGATGTAAGAGTTAAAATCTTTAATCACTATTTTTTCCGGAACATAACCAAAACGCACATGCTCAAAAACAACTTCTCCGCGAGCTTTTTTAAACTGTACAGGATTTTTTACTTCCGCTTCTTCTGCTTCAGCTAAAAATTCAAACACCCGCTCAGCTGATGCAGCCATGCTTTGTAGCATATTAGAAACTTGAGCTAGTTGTGAGATTGGCTGCGTAAAATTTCTAACATACTGAATAAATGCTTGAATATCACCAACTGTAATACGGCCATTGTATGCCAGCACTCCGCCAAGAATGGCAACGCCAACATAACCTAAATTACCGATAAAATTCATAATCGGCATCATTAGCCCTGATAAAAATTGTGACTTCCAGGCTGATTGAAACAAAATATCATTTTGCTTTTTAAACTCCGTCATGGCTTTCTTCTCTTCATTGAACAAACGAACAATCGCCATTCCTCCAATCACTTCTTCAACTTGACCATTAATTTTACCAAGATAATTTTGCTGCATCTTAAAATATTTTTGTGAAAGTTTCACAACTAAAGTAATCAAACCACCAGAAACAGGCAAAATAATAAAAGCTACCAACGTCATCATCGAACTGATGGAAAGCATCATAATCAAAACACCCAAAATCATACACACACTTGTGATTAACTGCGTTAATGATTGATTTAAGCTTTGTCCTAGCGTATCTATATCATTGGTAATTCTTGAAAGCACATCCCCAATTGTTCGCGACTCAAAATAATTCATGGGCATCCGATTAATTTTTTCACTAATTTCTAGGCGCATCTTATAAGTCACTTTTTGGGTAACTCCTGACATAAGCCACCCCTGTGCAAAAGCAAAAATAAAACTAATGAGATAAATAGCCAAGACGAAAAACAAAATTTGGCCAATTTTCGTAAAATTAATTTCTCCTGTTCCTTCATATTTCTTCATTAAACCATTAAATAATTCTGTAATAGCTTGACTTAAAATTTTGGGACCAAAAATGGTAAAGGCTGTAGAACAAATTGCAAAAATAACCACAATCACGATAATCCACTTAAAATCTCTCATGTAGTATAAAAGATTTTTCAGTGTGCTTTTAAAATTCTTTGCCTGATCACCACCGCCCACCATTGCTCCGCTACCAAAGGGAGTGTTAGAATGCATAGGTTTTTGCATTGTTTGTGCTTTTTCTGCCATCCTTGACCCTTCCCTTCTATTTAACAATTCCTAGCTCTGAGTTACTTAATTGACTGTGAGCAATTTCTTGATAAGTTTTATTTGTTTTCATTAACTCTTCATGGACTCCACTGCCGACCACGCGCCCACGATCTAAAACAATAATTTTTTCTGCATGCAGAATGGTGGAAATTTTTTGTGCCACAATGATCATTGTCGCCTCTTTAATCCTGGTTGTTAAAGCTTTTCGCAAGGCTACATCAGTTTTATTATCAAGAGCGGAAAAACTATCATCAAAAATCAAAATCTTCGGTTTCTTGGCAATTGCCCGCGCAATCGATAAACGCTGCTTTTGTCCGCCAGAAACATTATCCCCAGCTTGGGCGATCGCACGCTCAAACCCTTCTTTATTTTGATTAATAAACTCCATTGCCTGCGCAATCTCTGCGGCCTTTTTCATTTCCTCATCTGAAACATCAGCATCGCCAAATTTAATATTTGAAGCAATATCACCCGAAAAGAGAATTCCTTTTTGCGGAACAAAGCCCATTAATTCATGAAGTTTATGCAAACTTAAATCCCGAATATCAATACCATCAATCGTGATTCTTCCACCTGTAACATCATATAAGCGCGGAATTAAATTTACGATTGTTGACTTACCTGAACCAGTTGATCCAATCAAAGCCGTTGTCTCACCAGGTCTTGCAACAAAATTAATATGATGCAAAACATCTTCATCAGCATCAGGAAAATGAAACGTCACACCTTCAAATTTCACTTCACCTTTAAAATCTTGTTCATGATCTCTAACTTCAACTTTATCAATAATCGAAGGTTCTACAGCCAAAATCTCTTCCACGCGTCCAGCAGCAACATTTGCTCGCGGTAAAATAATGGAAATCATCGAAAGCATCATAAAAGCCATGACAATCATCATCGTATAGGTAATAAAGGCCATCATATCCCCAACTTGCATATTGCCCTGATCCATACCATGAGCACCAACCCAAACAATAAGTACGGCAATCCCATTCATCAGCAGCATTAAAATCGGCATTAAAAGCGCCATAGCACGATTGAGAAAAAGTTGTGTTTTCATCAAATCTGTATTTGCTACATCAAAACGCGCCTCCTCTTGTTTTTCACGATTAAAAGCTCGAATCACACTTAATCCTGTTAAAATTTCTCTACTTACTAAATTGACGTGATCTACTAATTTTTGTAATGATTTAAACTTTGGCATGGTCATACTCATAAGTATCATAACTACCATCATTACAACGCTAATGGCAACACCAACAATCCAACTCATACCCGTCTTTGTATTATGCACTTCATAGATACCACCAAGACCTAAAATGGGAGCATACAAAACCAAACGAATAATCATTACCAAGCCCATTTGAATCTGTTGAATATCATTGGTATTGCGGGTAATTAACGAAGCTTGAGAAAATTGATTCATTTCCGCATTAGAAAATTGCAATGTTTTATTAAATTGTTGCACGCGTAAATTTCGTGCCACACTAGCAGCAACAAAAGATGCAATCATTGCAACTAACATGGAGCTTGCAGCTGATAAAAGCGTTAAAAAAATCATCTTCTTTGCCATTTGGAACATATATGTATTTTGAATTTTCTTTGTATCGACATCTAGTGCTTTATACTCAGTACGTACAAATTGAACACCGATTTGCTTTAATGAACTACTAGCTAATCTCCCTAACTTTTTCTGGGCACTTTCACGCATTGTAAGCAACTGCTCTTTCGTGATTTTTCCTAACTGAAATCCAGTAGCAAGACTTTTAAGATTCTTTGTAGTGTTTTTAGAGCTAGCAAGTTTAGTCACCATTAACATTGGTAACTCAAAAATTTTAGCCAGATCACTAGATGCCTCATTTTTTGTTAGAGTCAAGCGATATGCTTTGCCATCACTTGTTTTTTGATAATTTAGCTTAACTTGTTTTATTTGAGCATCCGTCATAAATAACTCCAAAGACTGCATAGAACTGATCCGAATTTTATCCGGCACTGCCTCTTCTACTCCGCCTTGCATAATCCCTATATCGACAATCTTACTGGTTAAATTGGGCAAACTTAAATCACATCTTGCCTGAACAACTAAAAGCAATAAGGCGGTGGTAACAGCTAACCAATAATCTTTTAGATATCCAAACACTTTCATTGTATAATCCTCTCATTAGAACTCGTATAATAAAATAAAAAACATTAGCAAGTATAAATTGCAAAAATTTTATGACTGTGCAAACGAGGAAAACTGCATCACAAACAACGGGATTTATAATTGATATTTATAAATAGTTTAACCTAAAAAGTTAGTCTAAACTAGTCAGTAAGTAGATCCGCTTAAAAGCTAGATCATTAATAAATTCTTAGAACCTGTTAACGATCTCGGAGTGATGAATGATTTTGGCTATTTTTCCGTATTTTTTCGTTAAAAAGCCTCGATTTAGCACCGCTAAACCTACGTTTTTTGCCTCAAACTACGAAAAAATAGCTCAAAAAACCTGGCAGGTTTACAAATTGTTTCAAGCTTTGCTTGATTACAATTTGTATAACGGGATTCACTTCGCTAGAGATCGTTAACAGGCTCTTAGAAAAATAGAAAATAGTTATGATATATTATTAATTTTCATGCCATAAATCGTTTATGCGTTTGGCGTAAGAAATAGGTGAATTTTTTGACTAGGCAAAAATATTTAACTGTTAGTGCTCTGACAAAATATATCAAAACCAAATTCGATAAAGATCCTTATTTGGATCGCGTTTTTTTAACGGGTGAAATTTCTAATTTTCGTCTGCGGCCCAAGCATCAGTATTTTAGTTTAAAAGATGAAAAAGCTGTTATTGGTGCAACAATATGGGCGGGAGTTTTTGCAAAGTTAAAATTTCAACCGGAAGAAGGGATGAAGGTTTTAGCTATTGGACGCGTTAGCGTTTATGAGCCTAGCGGAAGTTATTCACTTATTATTGAACATATGGAGCCAGATGGTAAAGGCGCCCTTTATGAAGCTTTTCGTCAACTGCAAGAAAAGTTAAGCACAGAAGGCTTGTTTAAATCAGAGTATAAACAAGCTATTCCACGTTTTCCCAAGCGAATTGCTGTCTTAACCAGTCCTAGTGGTGCAGTTATTCGTGATATTATTACGACTGTACGTAGGCGTTATCCGAGCACCCAAATTGTTTTATTCCCAACAATCGTGCAAGGACAAGAGTCCGCTTTTTCGATTGTGGCTAATATTAAACGGGTTGAGGAATTAGGCAATTTTGACACCATGATTATTGGCCGTGGTGGCGGTTCGATTGAAGATTTATGGAGCTTTAATGAAGAAAGTGTTGTGCGGGCAATTTTTGAAGCCAAAACACCAATTATTTCATCCGTTGGTCATGAAACGGATACGACGCTGGCAGATTTGGCAGCTGATGTGCGGGGGCCAACACCAACTGCTGCTGCTGAATTAGCCACGCCTGTGTTAACGGATTTATTGCTTTATTTACAGCAAAAAAGGCAGTTTTTATCGGCGTACACTTTAAATCTTTTAAAACAAAAGCAAGAACGTTTAACTCGCGTTAAAAAATCGTACATTTTTCATCAACCGCATCGCTTATATGAAAAAAATGCTATTCAATTAGATCAAATAACTCAACGCTTAATTATGATGATTAAAGAACGTTTACAAAAAGAGCAAAAAAAGGTATTGCAACTTCACTCTGCTCTAAAAGAAAAAAATCCGGAAAAACAACTAACTTTTGCTAAGCAAAAGTTAGCTTTTCAAATAGAGACTCTGCAAAACAGCATAATGCGGTATCTAGAAGTCCAAGAATTCAAAGCAAAAAATGTTATTAAAGCGCTTGATTTACTAAGTCCGCTTAAAATTATGGGGAGGGGTTTTGCTTATACAACAAATACTGAGCACACTGTAATAAAAAGTGTCAAAGCGTTAAAAAAAGACGAAGAACTCTTGCTTCATTATGTTGATGGCACTGCAAAAGCTAAGATTTTAAAAACAACTTCTAATAAGTTAGACCCAAGAATCTAACTTTTAGGAATTAGTATATTCATTTCGACTTGTTTTTATCATCAAGGAATTAATCTTGTTCTATCTCTTGGAATCAAAGAAGCCTCTCTAACGTTATCTAAGCCCAACAAGCTTGTAGTAAGTCTTTCTAAGCCTATCGCTAACCCTCCATGAGGTGGCATTCCATATTTAAAAACATCTACGTATGATTGATAATCTTTGTAATTTACACCTTTATATTCCATATTTGCAAGCAACATATTGTAATCATGTATTCTTTGTCCACC
>JAIRNX010000164.1 GCA_031257815.1 Lactobacillales bacterium | reverse complement strand
GCGGTAAGTCGCTTCCCGTGCTTATTAAAAAATATAGAGTGAAAAAACCAAAATCAGTAATCATTTACGCAGGGGAGTTTTTCGCAATTTTTGCTTTTTTGGATTTTTTGCACTTATATTCGAAAGCACCACCAGATATTAAGAAAAATCTTGATAAAGTGCTAGAGAGGGTTTAGATGGTTTAAATAGCTACTTTTTTACTTTCCGAATTGCAGCTTTTAATCTTTCGATTCGTGTTTTATTATTCATAAAATGTTTATACTACTTCAGTAAATTAATTGCAAGGTTTTAGAACAGGTCTATTGAGAAAAAAATCCGTGAGGGGAAATATTCTCCTGAGGCAGCTATTGCAGCGGTCAGGAAAAAAGGTGGTTTTAAAACGACGATTTGCATTAAAATATTATACACATACATTGATAATGGGCTGTTTACAGGAATTTTCAACAAAGATTTGTTGATGAAAATTGAAAGGAGTTAAAAGCTAATGAAAAAAGAAGTAAAGGTAATGACGTTATTTTTATTTATAACAGTATGCGTTTTGCTAAGTTGTATGCGAGCTGGTGCGGATGCGGCTGTTCTTCGGCAAATTGATGGAAAACCAGTTACTGCTCCAGGTCAGCTTGTAGAGTTTGTTGGAACAAATGGATTTGACGGACCCGGAATAGATGTGCATCGGGGCATAGATTTTTTTCGCAAAAATGATTCAATCGATAGGTGGATGGTGATGCAAGTAGAAGGAGATTATGCATTGATTGTAAAACGAAATAAGATTGGGTTGCAACGGTATGGAGGTAGTACATATAATCAATCAGATATTAAAACTACCGTAGAAACATGGTCTGGCAATCTTCCTCCTATAGAGTTTAATGGTAAGCCCTTTCGCGATTATGTAGCACCAGTACGTTTAGAAGGTGCAGATCAAAATAGTCCGTCTGGGTATAATTTAACTGATCAAGGGCATTATCGAACAGCGGTTGATCCAAGTGGTGATAAAATTGCTTTTATACCGTCATTGATAGATGTGGATTCAAAAGCGGATAATAATTTAAATGCTGGTAAAGATAATTGGCAAGCTTTTGACATGATTTTTAATGTTTATAAGGAGAATATTCCTAAAATTTCGAATCATTCTTCTGATTTAGCGTTATTGGAGAAGGGAACATTTCAGGCGCTTGCCTCCGAATACGAAGATATGAATAAAACGTGGCTGCGCTCGCCTTTGGGAAGGCCCACGAAAGTTGCGCTTATCAATAACGGCGGGAAAATCTGTAACTTCGACATCGAAATAGACCCTTACACAGACAGTTACATTTGTAACTTTATTCGCCCGGCTTTTTGGGTGAGGATATCTCCTCCATTACAAGAAATTTTAGAAAAACGAAGCCGAATTTTAGCAAGAATTATTAGAGAAGCATTACCTAGTGGTGTAGTTCCTTGGAAATTAATTTTAGCTGAAATGGGATATATTGAAAAACTACCAGAATCAGCAGCAGTAACCCCACATATTAAACAAGATTGTCAGGATTTTGCTCGAACCTTCCAAAGCCGAAAAGATGAGATGTGCCCCGTACAAGAAGCACGAGCTCATTTAGGTAATATTGTTGAGAAATGGAAAGCAATATGCCCAGGTGGAGAGTTTAATGAAATGGACCAAGTGTTGACAGAGATGGGAACCGGTGCGGTAGCGGCATTAAAACTGTCAGAAGAAGCAAATGGTACTACTCATCTTCAGCTTTTGAAAGAAGCAGGAAATAATGAACAGGCATTGGTTGCTATGTCATACCATGGAGGTTTTCATACAGGGGGCATAAAATGGATGTTAGAAAAATTAAATTGGTATAAAAAACGTGACTCTGAAACCGGTGAATTTGGTAGCAAAGGGGATAGATTTTGGGATGGATTTGAGAGATTTTTGAAAGAGAATAGCTCGAAATATCAAAATGAAAATAATTAAAAAAAGTTTTTGAATAAAAAGTGTTTTGTTCTATCAAATAAGATGTTGTGAATTATTGAAATTGAATGCATAAATTTGTTGAGGGTAATGCAAATGAAAAAAATAGTTATTTATGGAGCGGGAGGATTTGGTAAAGAAATTTATTTTTTATTAAAAAGAATAGGTGAATATAATGTTTTAGGATTTTATTATGACGGAAAAAAATCAGATGAAGATTTTTTAGATTCAATTATTCTTGGCAGGATATCTGATTTATTAAAAATTGAAGAAAATTTAGCAGTTGTGATTGCAATAGCCGATCCTTTAAGTAAACAAAGAGTATATAATATATTAAAGCAAAATATTCAAATAAATTTTCCTAATTTAATTGATCCAACAGCTTTAATCGGTTTTAACGTCAAACTGGGCCAAGGAAATATTTTAATGCCATATACTACTTACACAGCAGATATTTCGATAGGAGATTTTAATATGATTAATATGCATTCAACGATTGGTCATGATGTAACAATCGGAAATTTTAATACAATTTTTCCGAATGTTAATGTTTCTGGAGAAGTAAAAATTGGCAATAGAAATTCATTTGGGGTTGGAACGAAAGTGATCCAACAAGTTGATATTGGTGATGATGTAGTATTTGGTGCAGGGACAGTAGTTATTCACAATGTTAAATCAAACTCCAAAATGGTTGGTATTCCAGCGAAAAATCTCTTGACAAAAATGGCAGTTGGTGCTGATAATTTGAACGAACGAACGAACGAACGAACGAACGAACGAACGAACGAACGAACGAACGAACGAACGAAC
>JAIRNX010000169.1 GCA_031257815.1 Lactobacillales bacterium | reverse complement strand
CCATAGTATTACTGGAGTATTATCAGTCAAAGCTGGTTGTGCCCTATTCTTTTACTACTTTGTTCGAATATTTAAAAGAATACCAACATTTTTTTGCTTGGTTAATCGATACAAAAATTACCAACGTTTCTTTTATCAAAGATGTCCCACTGAAAATTTTAGAAAATTTAAAAAAGAAAGATCTTGAACTTTACATTAACATGCTTATGGAACGTCCGATACAAAACTCCAAGTCAACTAACCGAGGTTTATCGCAAGCCACCATCAATAGGACAATTTCTGCATTGTCGTCACTTTTTAAATATTTAACTGAAGAAGTTGAAAATGGGTGAACCCTACTTTCATCGCAATGTTATGAAAAAAATCCAAACACATAAAAAACACGAAACTCTAGCAGCTCGCGCAGAAAATATTAAACCCAAACTCTTTTTGGGTGATGAAACAAATGCATTTCTTAAATTTATCGATAATGAACATGAAGAAAAATTATCACCTCGTGCAAAAGTTTTTTTCGCCAAAAATAAAGAGCGCGACTTAGCCATTATTACGCTTACCCTCGGCTTTGGTATTCGCCTTTCAGAGTGTATCGATATTGATATGGATGATCTTCATTTGCGCACGCAACAAGTAGAAGTGTTCCGTAAAGGTGAAGGTGGCAAACACGATTCAGTCAATATTGCTAGCTTCGTCATTTCTTACTTAGAACGTGTTAACTTGTCTCTAGCGAAATGAATCCCGTTATACAAATTGTAATCAAGCAAAGCTTGAAACAACTTGTAATAACCCGACAGGTTTTTTAACAAAAAAGGGTGGAAAAATAGCCAAAATAATTCATCGCTCCGAGATCGTTAACAGGTTTCTTATACTTTGCAAACTGATTTCCCCAGCGTTTAAACTTTTTAAGTTACCATCATTTAATAAAACTTCTAATTGCCCGGTATCTGTAATTTGTTTGGCAACTCCTTGATAAGTTTTATTTTCTTCAACAAAACTAACTTGTTTCCCCAAAACAAAAGAACGCTGACGATAAATTTCAATAAAATCAATATTCATCAATTGATAAAATTGATTCCAAATTTCAACGATCAATTCATTACGTGAAACAGAGGGCTTAGTATCTGCAAACAATGAAGTAGCCTTCTTTTGTAATTCTTTTGGAAATTCTTCTTGCTGAATCGAAAAATTTAAACCAATGCCAATGATGACACTAGTTATCTGATTACTTTCAACATTAGTAACAGCCTCACTTAAAATACCGCAAATTTTTTTATCGTTAAGATAGATATCATTAATCCACTTAATAAGAGGCCGCTTATCTGTTAGATTTTCAATCGCCCGAACAACAGCAACTGCCGTAAGCAGAGTATATTGTGATATCTCTAAAAAAGTTTTTTTCGGAAAAATCAAAAGGCTCATATAAAAACCTTTTTGAGCATATGTAAAATAAGATCGACCAAAACGTCCTTTGCCGGCTGTTTGATAATCACTAAGAACCAACACTTCCTTTTTATTATTTAAAGAAAAACGTTTGGCATCATTTTGAGTTGAATCAGTTGTTTCTTTGAATTCTACGTGCTTTATTGGTGTTTTTTTTAATAAAAAATATTCAATAACTTCTTTAGATAAACGCCAAGGCATATGTAAACAATAGCCTTTATTGGTTGCTGAGCTAATCTCATAACCATCATTGATTAATTTGTGAATAGCTTTCCAAATAGCTGTTCTTGAAAGATTTAAAGTTTTTGCTAAACTCTCCCCAGAAATATTTTGATTTAAATGTTTAACTAGTTCATTTAAAACGAGCTCTTTTGTCTTCATAAGTTTACTCCAAAACCGACTTATCCATTTTTCCTTTTTACAGAGTATACATTCGGCACAGATTTGATTTTTTCGACCAACTGTTTTAAATGATCAGCATTATGTACCCTAACGGTAACATGAATAGAGGCCATTTTATTTTTAGTTGGTCTAGCATTAACACCGACAATATTTTTGGTATTTGAACTAATTACTTGCAAGACATCATTTAATAGATTTAAACGATTAAAGCCATAAATATCCAGATCAGTTACATAATCCTTGTTAACGCTTTTTGTACTTACTTTTTCTTCCCATTCCACTTCAATTAAGCGCTTTTCGACTTGCTTTTGATTGGCTAAATTTTGACAATCCTTGCGATGGATCGAAATGCCACGGCCCTTTGTGATATAGCCAACGATCTTATCTCCTGGCACAGGATTACAACAGCGACTAAGACGAACCATAAGATTGTCGATACCTTGAATAACCACTACGCCTTCATGACGAATTTTCATTTTTTCGGTCTCTTTTTCAACTTTAACAGATTTAATCATTAGCTGACCAATAGCTTCAACTTGTTTTTGTCGCTCAACTTCATTTCTCTTTTTTGCCGTTAGTCTATTAGCAATCGTTTGCGCGCTGATTTCTCCAAAACCAACAGCGGCATATAGATCCTCTTCAGTTTGATAACTGCTACGTTTAAGCAATTCATCAAGGTGCTGCTTATTCATAAATATTTTGGTGTTGAAATTATTTTTTTGTAATTCATTCATCATCATTTCGCGGCCTTTATTAACGTTTAACTCTTTATCTTGCGTTTTATAAAAACGCTTAATTTTATTGCGAGCACGTGCCGTTTTAACCAATTTCAGCCAATCACGCGAAGGTCCAAAAGAGTTAGCCGAAGTAATAATTTCAATAATATCGCCTGTTTTTAATT
>JAIRNX010000141.1 GCA_031257815.1 Lactobacillales bacterium | reverse complement strand
GACTTTTTCTTTTCTTTTTTGGCGGGAGCAATGTCAGTGCTAGAAGATTTACCACTATTTTCTTAAGTCAGCTACAGGCAAGGCATCAGCAAGAAGCTCTTTAACCCACTTAAGATCTTTTATGACTTTTTGTTCTTTATTTGAGCACAGTTGCATATAATCTACTGTAGACTGTAGAATAAATATACTCTTATCTATGTCTTTAGCTCTCAATTGTCTTGGGTTTTGACTTTTTTGGCATGACTAACACCTTTAATAAGTAGTATTTTCATCTTAAAAGAGTATTTTTAAAGGTTAAAAATAAATCTTTTTGATCATTTAGTCTTATTATAATCATTTTAATGGTATTATCAAGCATTTTTATCTAAATATACAATATTATTTCTAGTATGATAAAATTTATGCTAGGAAAAGATATTTTATCTCCAATATTGGTAGAATTGAGGAGGTACCCACCCTAAAATATAAGAGGTGAGTATGCTATACCAAAGTCATCATTAAGAGGGAACATAAAATGCTCAGTAGATCCTCTCCTTATGATGTTTTTTTTTAATGGTTTCTCCCTGGTAACTGGAAGGGTTCTGAATGATTACTAATTATTTAGTTTTAGAGTAAAGATATTTGCTTCATCATAAACAACTAAAATTTTTCCATCAGAAGAAGCAGGAAAGAATCCTGGTATATCCCATGGGTAATTAGGTATTTTTATTTTTTTCAACGAAAAAAAATCATTGTTTAAAAGAATAAAAAATTCCCATTTATTTATATCACGATTGGGATAATCCATAGTAGTAATAATTATATTATAATCAGTATTATAGAAAATTTTTTTTAATAAAAATTAACATCACGTTCTTTTTTGTAGCAATATAATCCATCATATGAAAAATAAATATAATTATCACTAGAAAACATATCAAAAAATATAAAATATCCGTTATGAAAAAATAGTTGGTTATTTAAATGATTTCCTGTAAAATCTTCACAGTAAGCTGTTTTCCATAGAAATTTATCACCACAAAATAATATTCTATATGGATTTACCTTATCTAAATCGTAATCAATATCATTATTAGATAAAAATTTGTTAGCTACTTGATTTTCTGAAAAAGGTTTGCTTAAACAGACATATTTTTCATTGCCATATGTTATATCTATTGGCGTAAAATCAATAGAATTGATTTGCCAATTTTCAAAATCATCCGTTATTGCTATATATCGAGAATTATTAGAATTTGAAGGTTCTAAATATAAAATTAATAAATTATTAACACTCCACTGTTTTATAATTTCGTATTCCTCTAAAACATTATCATATGTTCTTCTAAATCAATCGAGAAGTAGTCTCTTAAAAAATTTAATTTTATTTGTATAAAATTTACTTTGTCGGTTGTATAAAAAAGTTTATTCTCTGTATGAAAAATAATTTTATCATTAAATTTTACCCAATTATGCATCATTGAATAAAGAGTATGATTATCAACAAGATTATCAACATTTAATAACTCATTAAATTTAATGAAATCATTTGTAAAATAATATCTTGGAAATGTAAGAGAAGTAGAATATATACGTGAGATGAAACTATCATCTATAAAAATTATACTGTCTATTTTAAAATCAGTTAAATCTATCTTGAAGTTACATTTATGTAAAAATAGATTGTTTATACTATTAACATCTATAATCGACTTATTAAATCGCTTTTCATTTGAATCATTGTGAATGGGTTTATTTGAACAGTCAATTTGCTGTTTTTCTGAAAATAAAAGAGTACCCAATCTCAGGCAACCTAAAATCTCTATAGCTGCTTCAGCAAGAGGAAATTCATAATTTACATTTAGATTTGTTATGCTTTTTCGTAAGAGCCTTTTTAATGCCATATCAATAGAAATATTCATTTCATCGCTGAGAGTTTCGAAAACATCTAAACGATCGCGATATTGATTGTTTAATCCATGTATAGTCAAAAATAAAGGTGAGGATATTTCATTGATAACAAATGAGAAAAATTTTCGATTTTCAAAGGTTTATGATAATTTATGCATTCATTAAATTTATTAAATCCAACTTCTTTTAAGTATATTTCATCAACAATTTGATCTATAAATGTGTTAAGAGATATTTTTTTCTTTGGATCTAATTTTACGATCCTTAGAGCTTTCCGCATGAACAAAAAGTCATTGTAATTCCATATGTCATTTTTTATCGAATAAAAATCATTAACCACCTGAAAGAGTCTCATATTTTCAGTTGGAATTCTCTCCTCATATTCACGCTCTTCAAGCGTCAACAGCCAACCTTGCAGGTTGGTTGAAATTTCAAGTTGATCTGTCCTATGTTCCAGCTTTTCGAACCTTTCTAAAGTTCGATTAGCTAAAAGGGCTATTATATCACGTGTTTCTTCTTCATGAATTGCCAATGTAAGCAAATCATTTTTTATAGACAGCATTGAATGAGCCTTCAATATCTGCCGCTCACTTAACATATTAATGTATGTCTATGCGGTCTTCTGCATTTGGATTAAATCTGCTGTATTCGCTCTCTCTATAGCGGCAGCTTCGCCAGTAAATCTGTCCCAGCAACGTTTGAAAAAGCCTTGGTTAGTTAATTTGTCTAGCCTATCGCTAGTGCAAGCAAGCAAACGAGTCGAATCAAGGGCAAGTTGTTCGGCTTGAACTTGACGTGATTTAGCCCAGTCAAGCATCTGCTCGACTTTATTATCAATTGTAGGTTTTTCGTTATTATCTATTATTAAAGAAATCATTAAACCGCTTTAAATCTTGTTAATGCTGTTTAGAGCACGAAACCCAGCTGTATTAATATTGTTAATTTGTTGATTTATTTTTTTTTGAAATGCAAAATCATGCTCAAGATATTTAGTAAATAAAATTTGGCTTTTAAATACGGTATTAGAAAGTCATTCTAATTCCTCAGCAGCTGAGTGTAGGTTTTGAGTATTTTCTACGAGATCTCTGTAAGGTTTTTCAATTCCATTCTCAATTGCCAGAGACATCGCTAATCCTGCTATAATGCCACCAGACAATCCGCCTACGACGCTAGCCAAAGTCATTGATAAACCAGAAACTATACCAATTGTTGTAGCAATAGATGCACTAGCAACCGCACCTAGAGAACCTCCAACCACTCCAGCAGATGTAGTTAATATTGATTATCCCTGTCGCTCATAAAAAACTTCTTTACTGATACTGCCAGAACCAAGTTTAACAAGATCTTTGATAGCATCTATAACGCATGTGACTCCAACTGTAACAGCGTTAGTTTTCAACATCGAATTTAAACTTTGTTTAGCTAGAATTTCTATGACTGCTTTTTCAGCTCCATAACGAACCATTAGACTTTGCACAGCGACATTACCGGCTGCTTTTACTGCGCTGTCTGCTGCAGATGTCGCTGTTTCAATGACTGTATTTTTTACTGCCTCATCGTAACTAATTTTGCCTTTATTCGCTCTCTGAATTTGTAAAATTGTGTAAATTGAACCACATACAACAGCTGACATAGCTGCTGCGCCTTTTGCAGCCTTACCAATTTGCTGGACTGTGGATTTAGTTTTATATTCGTTTTCAATTTTTTCAAATAATTCTAAGTTGCCATTCCCCATTTTATCTGTGTCAGATTTCGTTAATGGAGTAAATTGTACTCCATCATGTTCTAGGCGATCTGTTATTATTGATGACGCTTCTGGTGAGGCTTGGTCTTTAGCACTATAAGAACCATCGGCAGGATTCACTTGATCACTGGGGCCAATAAGCTGATCAACATTCTCATATTTTAATTCTGATAACTTACTGGCAGTTCCATCCGTTGTAGCAAAATACTTTGATTGCGCAGTTGTTTTAATGTTATTGCCTTCAATCACAGCGATGTCTGGCACGTCATTTGTCTTTAACCCTATGCCAGACCATTCAGAGTAGTTTTCAGTTATGGCTTTAGATTATTTATTTTTTAGAATGGAATCTAAATTAAAAGTCTCAGCATGAAATTCTTCCGCAATATAGCCACCTTTAATAGGCGCAGACAGATTAGTTTGAAGCCTAAGATTAATGTTTTCTCTGCCTATTGAGATAGTTTCAAGCATTTTTCCCATTTGCTGTTTAGCTTGGTAGAAAAAAATTATATTTCCTCCAGTTGTTTGGACAGTGGCACGTTCAAATTGTCTTTCAAAAGTATCATCTTTAGTCTTAAGTTAAACCTTGCAAGACATGCCAGCTTGTAAAAAGTGAGGAAAAGATCAACGAGACTGAAATGTTAATTTATTGTACCAATGGAACTTCTTCATAAACGTAAAAGTATCATATTTACTTTGAACTTAAGCTTTTAATGGGAGCATATCAAGGTTGATCCTGGATTTTTAGACCTTAGTTTCCTGTATGAGCCAATTTATTGGCCATTAGCTCATTTTTTTTATAATCCTGATGCATGGTTATGAGAAACTGGCTCTGACGCTGACTGATGTTATCTGTCCTCGGACACACAGTGAACAGGAAATCATGCTTGATTTTATATCTGCTAGCGTTACACTTTAAAAAAAATCTCGCAAATAACTTTTTTTATGTTATTTGATTCAATTTCTAATGTCATTTTAGCCACATAAGGCTTCCCTCCACAGGGAAGCCTTATGTTTGCTGAGAGCATCAAATCATTTTGAACAAGTTTTATTGCAATTTATTGTTAATTTTAATATTTGTTTGTTATTATTAAAAAAATAAAAAAGTATTTTTCGCGAAAAATATTTAAAATTTATAGTTTGCGCATGCTATGGTCGCTTAATTTATGCAAATATTCAACCATAAGATTAAAAAAAAAAAAACTTGACAAGCGTCACTTGGATGTGTATAGTCAAATTCATAGGCTCTACAGCCTTTTTTAGACACTTTTTTGTAACTTCGATGTTCCGAAGTTTCATTTTAACTGATTTTCGAGGCAAAAAAATGAGTTCATCCAAAGAATCTGACAACAATAAGTCATCTAAATCCACTGAATCCCATGCAAAAGAGGATGATGAGTCTCAAACTGTCTCCAATGAAAGCTCTTCTCCTGTTGAACCATCGATCAATACAAATTCTGATCCAAATACGATTAGTATTTCTGATACTATAACTTCAATTGATATTAACAAGATAGAGCCTGATCCTGAGCAGCCAAGAAAACTGTTTGCTGCGTCAACTTTATCCAATTTAAGGGAGTCTATTAATAAAACTTCACTCCACAATCCCATTTTTGTGCGCGAAACCGAGCAAAAGCCTGGCTTTTTCATCATCGTAGATGGAGAGAGGCGCTGGAGGGCATGCAAAGACCTCAATTTAAAAGAAATTCCATGCCGAATAGTATTATCAGACCTTGAAGGCTACAAGACCGTAGCTTTAACCCAGAATTTGCAGCGTGAAGATCTCCTCCCCATTGAGAAAGCCAACGCTTTTGCTAACCTTTTGGCACGATTGAAGGGCTCTGACGAAAACGCCAAACAGAAATCTTTAGTAGGCATTGTCAACCTTTCAGAAAATTACATTTCAGAGATGCTTAAAATCAGCAAGCTTGATGAACAGATTAAAACCGAGGCATTACAATCCAAAGAATGGTCGGTAAACAAGCTTCTGCAACTGGCCAGAATCAAAAATCACGAAAAAAGACAAGCTAAATTTGCGGAATTTAAGGCAATAATTGACAAAAAATCTGTTTTGCCAGACAAGACGGCAGACAGCGAAAAATCTGACTCCGACACCGATGCCAAGGCCACCACAAGCTCAAGTTCTGACAAAAAGGTTGCCAGCTTTATGTCCCGAATTTCTGCCTTCAGAATAAATCTTGAGAAATGCCGCAGAATAAAGTTTCACCCATCAGAATTAGCGCAGATCTACCCTGAGTTGACAGCTATTCAGAAGCTGATTAATGAGATTCTTACGTGATAATTTCTATTTCTTGAGATGCGTCAAATCCGTTGTGTTTTAGCTTGATTATTTTTTTCTATTTCAGTATCCTTATTAAAGAGTATTATTTGAGGTCGCTTTGACAACTCTTTCACCAACTGTTTATCTTGATACATCGGTTTTCGTCAATTATTGTGATGTTGATAGCGTGTTTCATTCTCAAACAATCAGGCTATTTAACGCTATTGCAACTAAACAGTTAGGAGGTTTTATTTCTCAATATGTTCTTTATGAATTGAAGAAAACTCGTGATGTCGATAAAATCAAGAGAGAGAAGATGTTAAATTTAAGTTCGAGCCCTTTTCTGACAACGCTAGAAGCTACTAAATAAATCGACAATTTAGCCGCGAAATATATTTTTGGCGATGTAATTTCTGAACTCCATTATTATGATGCTTTGCATATAGCCTGTGCATCAGTTAATAATATTGATTATTTAATTACTTTCAACATAAAACATATGCTTAAGCCAAATATAAAAATTAACAAAATAAATTTGCTTAATGATTATCCCACTATCACAATATGTAAACCATCTGACGTGCAGTACAATGACGCACCATAATACTTCTGATAATTCCAATTCCATTGAGGATAAATTCAGCGATACAGCTGAGAATGAAATCATAGATCCCATTCAGGAAAAGATTGATGCTATCCGTCTAGAACTCTATAAGGAAACTAAAGACATGAACGCAGAAGAGCGGATCAATCATATTCGACAGTCTGTTGCGCCTATCTGTGAACAATATGGTATTAAGCCTGTTTCCAGAACTGTTGACCGGAAATCTAAAGAAGTTCACAAGAAAACCAGCTGACCATAATCAC
>JAIRNX010000133.1 GCA_031257815.1 Lactobacillales bacterium | reverse complement strand
TATCTACAATCGGCGATAATTCCACAGGACCAAGCGAACAATTAACTCCTAGAGCATCCACATTCAAAGATTGCAAAGTTAAAGTTGCCGTTAATGGGTCACATCCCATAAAAGTTCTTGCATCCGCTTGATAGCTCATGGTCGCAAAAATAGGTAATTTCGTATTCTCTTTCACAGCTAAAATAGCAGCTTTTACCTCCAACAAATCAGACATCGTTTCGATCAAAACAAGATCTGCACCATTCTGCTCTGCTAGCAACACTTGTTCTTTAAAAATATCGTATGCTTCATCAAAGGAAAGTGTTCCTGACGGACGCAACAATTGTCCAATTGGTCCCATATCATAAGCAACTAAAGAAGCATCTGCATCTTTTGCATGCGCGATGGCTGATGAAATTAGTAAGGGTAGATCCTCCTGCTTAACCTTGGTTCGATTTGCTTGAAAAGTATTCGTCGTGATCACATTTGCTCCAGCACCCACATAGTCTTTATGAATACTTCGTACAATCTCCGGATGTGATAAATTAAAATATTCCGGATTCTCTCCTACTGGTAAGCCTCTTGCCTGTAATTGTGTCCCCATAGCTCCATCAAACAAAATAAATTGATCCTTAAAATTCAAATAAATCTCTCCAATCTAAAAAACTGCAAAGATAGCTATATACTTTTGTTCTCAAAAACACCCAAAATCGCAGTAACAGACTTTCTAGGAATCATTAGACAATTCTCATTTAAATAAATTCCTAATTTTTTTGAAGCCTGCATAATTTCTAAAAACTTTGCTTGCACACTCAAAGGTAGATCTCCATAACCTGGCGAAAATCGTCGATTCAAGATCCATCCATCTCCTAATTCATCTCTTAAATCAGTCTGTGCTAAATCGCAAACTTTCTCTACATAATCATTACAAATTGCTTCAAGAATCACAGCCTTTGTCTCATCATTCACAGAATACTGATGAATCTTTCGTTCTATCTCCATTCCCAAAGTCACTACAAGCAACACAACTTTTTTTGCTTTCTGCAAATGTGATGTAATACTTTTCCCTGTCAATATTAATTCTGTTCCTAAAATTTCAACTTGTCTAGTTTGCTTATCCACTCGTAAATCAAAAATTCGATAAAAATATCGCGGCTTAGCAACCTCCTGCGCAAGAGTGACTAACTCATCAATCATATTAGAAATTTCTACGGTCAACTCTGCTTTTTTTCTAAACCCCAAATAGCGTAATATTTCAGACTTATCTAATGACAACATGAAAGCACTTCCTCACTTATTAGAACCCGTTAAATTTGTGATAAAAGCATTTTTTCTTTCGTAAACTCTAAAAATCTGTTGACGACCGTGAATTGAATTTTTGAATTCTTAGAGCCTGTTAACGATCTCCATAATGGCATAATTTCATCCATGAGAGATCATTAACAGGTTTTAAAACCTATCCCTTATAACGTCTCAACGCCGTCTTAGCCACACTTGGACGATTCATTGTATAAACATGAACACCGTCTACACCGTGCGCTAACAAATTATCAATTTGCTCTAAAGCATAGTCAAGGCTTGCCTTGCGCAGCTCTGTAACATCATGTTCATACTTATGAATAAGTTTAATTAATTTTGATGGTAAACTCACTCCGCACATAAAGATCATCTTTTCCACTTGTGAACGATTCAAAATTGGCATAATACCTGCTGAAATAGGCGCACAAATTCGAGATGCCCGAGCATCATCCAACAGACGGTAAAATGAATCATTGTTAAAAAATAATTGCGAAATAAAAAAATTGGCTCCCGCTTCTTCCTTCTGCCTCAAATGATCCATATTTTCCGTAGTCGAGCTTAATTCAATATGCCCTTCTGGATAACATGCTGCACCCACATCAAAACCACCAAATTCATGAATATCAGTAATCATCGTTTTCGCATAAGGGTAAGCCTTTGAGACTTCCTTGATTCCCATCGGTAAATCTCCCCGTAATGCCAAAATATTCTCTACACCACGCTCTTTAATTGCCTTTAAACTATTCTGGAATTCTTCACCACTTGCTGCAATCCCCGTCAAATGATGTAAACTTTCAATACCATATTCTTCTTTAATGCACACCGCAATATCAAGCGTACTATCAGCTACCTGACTTCCTCCGGCACCATAAGTCACACTGATAAAATCCGGTTGAACAGATCCCAAATCATCCAACGCTTGATAAATCATTTCAATTTTTCCTGATTTCTTCGGTGGAAAAATCTCCAAAGAAATTGTTGGTTTCTTGTTTATTTTGTTTTTTTTATAAATTTCGTGTATTTTCATGTAAACATCCTCTTTTATCGTTTAATTAGAAACCATCAGTAAATAGCTAAATGTCAAATAGCATTATTATATTTAGTATTAATTTCAGAAATTCGCTCAAAACCCTTAAAAATGATCGGATAACCGATCATTGTAGCAACTGCATGAATACAATCCAAATGAACTCCTTGAAAATAAAATACCCAAAAATTTATGACACTAAAAAACGGAGCTGTTAAAAAACTGATCAATAAACCATAGAAAAAACTTAGCCCTCCAGTAATTATTGACTGCAACCAAAGATTTTTAAATCGCTTTTGAAGTACTGACCAAAGAAGCATAAATAAAGCATAATCGATGATTTGTGCACCAATCCAGGGACCAAAACCATTGAAAAAACCTGTAATAATCAAAGATAGCGCCATCACAAAAAGAGAATTTGGAATTCCCCAAAACACTATCATTATAAAAAAGAAAGCTGTCATCAACTGAAAATTAGGAATTCCAAGAAAAGACTGGCGCAGCACAACGCTAATCGCTGTCATTATCGACAAAAAAACAATAGACCTTACCGAAAATATTTTCATCACAAATCTCCTCTTCTTTTCAAAATAGCTTCTCCAAATAATAAATCCACAGGAGTCGTTAATTTAATATTTTCATCATTTCCCATAATCATACAAATTTTTTCTTTAGAGCCTGTTAACGATCTCTCTATTGATGAATTTTTTGAGAAATTTTTACGCATTTCTAGGAAAAAAACGCAGATTTAGTGGTGCTAAATCGAGGCTTTTTGACGAAGAAAAGCAAAAAATTACCAAAAAAGTCGCGATTACGGAGATCGTTAACAGGCTCTTAGGAAAGAATTTTTCTACCAAAGAACCATCATCTGTACCTAAAAATTTTGCCTTCTGTGCTTTCTCATGCACTAGTTTTCATTTTGTAGGTGAGTGAGATTTTGAAAAAGTGGGTTATTTAAGTAGACATTATTTAGTTAAATCTATTTTGCTAGCAATCAAGTGAATGATAATGCCCCCAAATAGCATAGAAAGTAGCTCGCCCAGCGCCATTATTAGAAAGATAAGCCAAAAACTATGATTATCAAGATTTAAAATTTTTAATTCTAGGGCAATAATAAACATCGATGCGGACATTAAAAGCGATGTAATTAATCGTTTTTTGCGTATATCTTCAATTGATTTAGTAATTTTTAAACTAAGTGATAAAAAGACAAGCGTTACAAGACTTCCTACAATCATATCGACTGCGCCAAAGGAATAAGCATTGGCAACAAAAACACCAAGAGTTACCGCCCATAAATAACGTTTATTGTAGTGTATTAAATGATTGAACATTTCACTAAAACGAATTTGGATCATGCCATAGCTAATTGGTGCAAGTAATAAAGTCAGTGCAATATAAAGTCCAGTAACAATTGCAGCTTTTGTTAAAGCATTAGTTTTGGTATGATTTTCTAAGTGAGTTTCCATATACGTTTACCTCAAATTTCTAAATCTTTTTATTGTACTGCGGGTAATTATAATTGAGAGCAATTTAAAATACTAGTAATGCTTTTAGAACGTGTTAACTTGTTTCTATGATGGCGAAATTTTTGACAATTTTACGCCCTGCCCTTCTTTGTTAGAACCTGTTAACTTGTCTCTTTACGGATGAACCCCGTTTATACAAGTTGTAATCAAGTAAGCTCAAAACAATTTGTAAACCTGCCAGGTTTTTTTGAGAAATTTTTGTGCATTCTAGGCTAAAAGCACAGCTTTTAGGTAACGGATAAAAGAAAACGAAGTTTTCTTGTCACCGTAAACGTAGGGAAGCTGCGCGTTGGTGCTAAATCGAGGCTTTTTGACGCTAGAAATACGATTTCTAGGTTATTGGATAAAAGAAATTTTGAAAGCAAAACTTTTTACAAAAGGCAAAAAATTGCCAGAAAAGTCGTACCGAGTAGGTACGTCCTGCCTAAACTCTGTCAAGCTGCGCTTGTCAATCGTTAAAGCAGTTCGCAATTATGGAGACAAGTTAACAGACTCTAACAGACTTTAAGCAGAGTTTGGAAGAGAAGCTAACAATTTCTTCAATGAGGTGAAAAGTGTGGATATCAAAGATAATATCAAGGAAGCTATTAAAGGTATCGGCTCCAAAAAAGCAGAAATACTCGCTACTTTGAATATTCACACAATAGAAGATTTATTACTGTATTATCCATTTAGGTATGAAGAATTTTTAGTCAAAAATCTTTTTGATTTAGTTGATCAGGAAAAAGTTGCGTTAAAAGGCAAAGTTATTGCACAACCTGTAGTTCAGTATTATGGTTACAATCGCAGCAAACTTTCTTTTCAAATTTCTTTAGAAAATTTAGCTGTAAAAGTAACTTTTTTTAATCAGTCTTATTTAAGCAAGAAAGTGCTTGCAGGAAGAGAATTTGTTATTTATGGAAAATGGGATGATAAGCGCAAAACATT
>JAIRNX010000014.1 GCA_031257815.1 Lactobacillales bacterium | reverse complement strand
GCCTACAACGCTGCTTAATAAATGAATAAGAGCGCTTTTGTTTCGCTCGTCACTAAATACCAGTTTAAACAACAAGTCATCCGTTACTGAGTTCATGTAAAAGCTCCTAAGAAAATTTTTTCTTCAATTTCTAAGAAAATTGTAACATGAACAGATGAAAACAGGAAATTGATCAAAAATTACCACAAAAATTAATTTTTGATTTTTATAACACTCTCTAACACTCTCCAATTTTGTGTTCTCCAGAGTTTTGAATAAGGGGACTTTTATCTAACCTGCTTTTTTGTACCGTTTAAATTGCCTGTTATCATTGGTCTAATGCGTGGTTGCACGGACCACCTTGCAATATACCCTAAAACTAAAACAAACCAGAAGAGATATCTCTTCTGGGGTTGAAATTTTTTTTACGTATACGTACTTTATTCAACAAAATCAGCAAATCAGGTTTTTAGTTCAAGAATTAAGTTAAATCTACATTAGCTAACTTCTTGGTTTCAGAGAATATTTTACTCTTTTGTTGTAAAAATTGGTTTTTAATTTCAAAAATTTCGACTGCTCCTTGCAATTTTTTTATTTCACTCCATATTTCAATCAGTTTTTGATTTTCGCTTTTAGCAAAAATATAGTCAAAATCTTCATCTGTTAATAAAGCACCTATAAAAGTTGGTATTTGATTTTGGAAATCATGTTTTAAAACATCAGTCAGAGAATTTATTTCTCCCCAAACCGTTTGAACTTCATTGTTTAACTTTTCGAGTTCATTTGTTTTAGCTTGAATTTCATCTGCATCACTTTTACCTAATGCAGCATCAAGTTGTGATTTAATTGAATTAAATTCATTTATCTGAGTTTTTATTGAATTAATTTTTGTGTTACAAGAGTTAACAAATGGATTTATTGATTGATCAGGCAATCTTAAATTTTCATTGCTGCGATCTAACCAATAATGCAAATCGATGGTATTCATTGTCGAATTTTTGCAATTTTCGTTAAAATCTCTTAATAAATTCATAAATAAAACATCTCGAAGAGTCGATCTTGAATTTAGCAGGTTCGCGTTAGCTAATTTTTGTTCTTTAACTATCATTGAATCTGAAATTTCAGCAAAATTTTTTAAATCCTGTTCTCGATCAATTAAATTTTTATTTATATGACCCAGTACTTCTTGTTGAATTACTGATCTATTTTCATTATTAACCGCAATCTTAAATTTAGAAGTTAAGTCAGCAATGTCAGACTGATTTTTTTGAATCTCACTATATTTTCTTTCGATATCTCTACAAATATTATTAAGTTTTCTTAAGTAAGCTTCTTTATCTGAAAAACTCAAATTTATGTCTGAAAAACTACGTAGAATATCCGTTCTTAATAATAGTCTCGCAGAAATTTCTAATTTAAGACGAGCTATTTCTTGTTGTTTACTTATAACAGCGTTGTTATACGCTTCATGCTGATCTTGTAGCTGCCGATCTTGTTGTTGCTGGTCTTGTTGTTGCTGGTCTTGTTGTTGCCGATCTTGTTGTTGCCGATCTTGTTGTTGTAAACTACCTTGAAGTTTTATAATCTCGCTAAAATCAATTGGTTCTATTTTAGGAGAAGGTGGTAAATCGTTTTTCGTAGGGATAGAAATATCATCTAAATTAGAATTAATTCTTTTAATGGCTTCTTCTTGCTGCGCCTTAATCTTACGCATATTTCTTAATCTTTCCACTCTTCCTGGATTTGGTAAATTTTTAAGCTTATGTTTAAACCAAGCTATTCTTACATCAGTATTTGTTTGGCCTATTGGAACTTTACCTGAATTTAGCACTTCTTCAGCATTACGGATCTTAATGGTTAAATCTTCCACTTCTAGTCTAATTCGAATAAATTTATCCCATACCGATTCTCCCTCAGGCATAATACCATCGAATTTTTCAAATAATTCATGATATCCACGAAGTATTTTTTTTACTTCTTCAAGCTTTGAAGGATCCGCATCAAGAAGTTTTCTAAAAGTAAACTCATCTGGCAATGGGTAGCCTGCCAATGATTGATTTTTTGTATCTTCTAATTTTCGTTTCAAACTTTCAATCTCTCGCATAAAATCAGATTTTTTCATTTCATAAAGAGTAGTATAATGATTATCTTTTTTAAAAGCATCATCAGATAAAAGCCTTTGATCAATAAGCTTAGGTTTTCCTGCTACCAATACTCCCTCAGTTGCTTTTAAGGTTTGTACATCTTTATCAGTTAAATTACCTAATGCTCCAAAATCTATTGCCTCATTGATTAATTCATGTAGCTGTTCTTCCTTATTTAATTTCTTTAGCGGTGGCATTCCTGGTACTCCTTGCAGCGGCGGAGGAGGCGGTGGCGGTGGCGGTGGTGGTATTCCTGGTACTCCTTGCAGAGGCGGAGGCGGTGGTGCCCCATCTCCTAATATTTCCATTTGCCCTTCTTCTAGTAACGATGTTTTAAGACTATTCTTTAATGTTTGCTCCACTATATTTAAGTTAGTCATTGTTTCAGTAGCTAAATCATTCAAGCGTTTCTCATTTTCCTCCCAGTTCGTTACTTTGCTACCTTTAGCAGGCACCTTAAATTCTTTGTTAAATAGTACGTTGCCTAAATTTATTTTATATTCATTGTCCAAAGTCTTAATATTTTCTTCAATTTTAGGAATCCACAATCCCTCTTCTAAAACACCCATTACATCTTTTAGAATTTCAGACATCAAAACAAGATCTACTACATCACCACGTTGCTGCAATTTTTTAACTTGATTGATTATACGGAAATTAGCTTCATCAGTATCCGTCCATGTTTCTTTTGTTGCACTTTCATCTGATTTTCGAATATCAAATTTTTTAGATTTTTCTTTTTTAAGGGCTTCTTCTTCTGCTTCTTTTTGAAGAATACCCTTTGCTTCCATAAGTTGCTCAGAAGATAACCCAATGCTTGATTCAACTTGTTTGCTTTTATCTTGCTCAACTTGCTTGTTTTCATCCTGCTCAACATGTTTGTTTTCATCTGATTTAACTAATCTAGCATTCTTTTTTTCAAGATCAGAAGAATTTATTATTAAAGTTAAACTTTTAATTAATTTTTGTTGCTGCAAGGACCATTGATCTTTATCTGTAGTATTGTTTTTGCGTAATACTTCTAATTGCGAAATGATATCACTTATATTTTGAATTGAATTTTTAAATATATCAGAATCTTCCTTTAATTTCTTCAACTTATTCCATGCAACTGGTTTTGCTTCTATTACAGAATCATTTTTAATCTTTTTTTCTTCAGCTTCAGAATATATACGCTCCGGAAATGAAATACCTGGTATATCTTTTCGTACTATAAAAGAGTATTGTTCATAAAATAATTCTAATTGACGCATGAAACCTGAGGTTCCAAGCACAGAATCTTCCTTAGCTGAAAGATCTTCCTGACGGATTGATTCCTGAATTGCTGAATGTAATAAACTAAACCAATCTTTAAATTCTTGAGTTTTTAATACAAGTTTACTATCTTCAAGAAGATTAATCACCGATGGTAGTTGTTCTCTAACTTTGATCCAATTTTGGTGAGTGTTTTCGTTTGGATTCAACTTCATTGAAGAAAGAGATTTTTGTAAATTTTTAAATATGTTTACTACACGAACTAGCTCTATAGTAATATTTGGTCCAGATGCAAAAACATCAGTAAGTGTACCAAAGTCAATGAAGTGAGACCTAATTTAAATATTTAAGATAGGTCCAGCAAACTGTTTTTTTTAGTTTAACATCAAGCAGCTATTTTTCTTTTCTCCTTTGGAGTTAAAAAGCT
>JAIRNX010000107.1 GCA_031257815.1 Lactobacillales bacterium | reverse complement strand
TCCATAAGTATAATCAATTTTTGACTCGCTCAAGCGCAGAGCCACTTAACAATCTAAAAGTGGCCATTGATGCGGCTAATGGAGCTACTTCAGTATCAGTTAATAATGTTTTTGCTGATCTTAAAACAGATTTTAAAACCATCGGCACTCGCCCTGATGGCTTAAATATTAATGATGGCGTTGGTTCAACACATCCAGAAAAGCTAGCTGAATTTGTTGTCAAAGAAGATATGGATATTGGTCTTGCTTTTGATGGCGATGGCGATCGTGTAATTGCTGTTGATGAATTGGGCAATATTGTTGATGGCGATAAAATCATGTTTATTATTGCGAAATTCTTAAAAAAACAGGACAAGCTAGCTCAAGATACTGTTGTAACTACTGTTATGAGCAATCTAGGTTTTCATAAAGCTGTTGAAGCAGAAGGAATAAATGGTGTTGTAACTGCTGTAGGGGATAGATATGTAGTAGAAGAAATGCGCAAATCGGGCTATAATTTTGGTGGCGAGCAATCTGGTCATATTATTTTTATTGATCTAAATACCACCGGAGACGGAATGTTGTCTGGTATCCAGCTATTAAACGTAATGAAGCAAACAGGAAAAACACTATCTGAGCTGGCAAGTGAAGTAACGATTTATCCACAACGCCTCGTTAATATCAAAGTGGAAAATGGTTTAAAGCACAAGGCAATGGAAGTTACTGCTATTAAAGAAATCATTGATAAAATTGAAGCGGAAATGAATGGCAATGGTCGCATTCTTGTTCGTCCATCAGGAACAGAGTCTTTACTACGGATTATGGCCGAAGCAGATGAAGCCAAAAAAGTTGACTATTATGTTGAAACGATTGCTAAGGTTGTACGTCAAGAAATTGGACTTGAAGAATAAAATAAAAAATTTTTACTTGCTGTAAGTGAGAAGGTGTATAAATGATAAACCGCTTAAAACAATTAAGAGCAATGATGCAAGATAATGAACTAGAAAGTTTCCTTGTCACCAATCCATTGACAATCCGCTATTTAGCAAATTTTACAGGAACAACTAGCTTACTTTTTATTACCTCAACAGAACAATTTTTTATCACTGATTCACGTTACGCTGAACAAGCAGGTGATCAGTCTTTAAGTTTTGAAATTATTAAAATGCGAAGTAGTAATTGTTGGTTTGAAGACATTTTAAAAATCATAAAGTCAAAAAATATTAAAAATGTCGGTTTTGAAACAACAATTACTTATCTTCAGTATCTTCAACTTAAAGAAAATTTGCCTGCTGATGTTCATCCCATCGCAACAACAAAATTGGTCGAAAAAATAAGAGAGATAAAAGATGAAGTAGAAATTGCGATCATCACTCAAGCTTGTGCAATTGCAGATGCTGCCTTTGATTATATCCTTGGAGAAATCAAACCTGGTGTTGAAGAAATTGAGATCGCAAATAAATTAGAATTTTTTATGCGTAATCTTGGAGCAACAGATCTTGCTTTTGATACCATTGTTGCCAGTGGAGTTCGCTCTTCCATGCCACACGGTGTAGCTAGTGAAAAAAGAATAGCTCAAGGAGATATCGTAACTCTTGATTATGGCTGCTACTACAAAGGATATGTAAGTGATATGACACGAACCATTGCGCTAGGTAAGCCAGATAATACATTAAAAGAAATTTATAATATTGTGTTAGAAGCTCAAAAAAGAGCGATTGATACTGCTAAACCAGGTACTCTAACTTTAGACTATGATAAAGCTGCACGTTCATATATTACCCAAAAAGGTTATGGAGCAAACTTTAGTCATGGTACCGGGCATGGTATTGGCTTGGAAGTTCATGAAGGACCTGATATGCTAAAAAAAAGAAAAAAATATTTACAAAAAAATAATGTCATAACAGCAGAACCTGGTATTTATTTGCCTGACATTGGTGGTGTGCGTATTGAAGACGATTTATTAATCACTGCTGATGGTCATCGGCTTTTAACAAAATCGCCTAAAGAGCTGATTATTCTTTGATAGTGGAGGAAAATTTTTAATGATTTCAGTCAATGAGTTTAAAACAGGATTAACAATTGAAGTTAACAAAAATATCTGGCGAGTAATTGATTTTCAGCATGTTAAACCCGGTAAGGGGGCGGCCTTTGTTCGTTCAAAGTTAAAAAATTTACGTACAGGAGCTGTACAAGAAACAACTTTTCGTGCCGGTGAAAAAGTAGCCAAAGCGCAAATTGATAATCGTAAAATGCAATATTTATATGATAACGGTGGATCGCATGTTTTTATGGATCTTAAAACATATGAGCAAATTGAGATTCCGCAAGCACAAATTAAAGACGAATTAAAATATATGCTAGAAAACATGGAAGTTAGCATTATTATGTATGGCTTAGAAATTCTTGGTGTTTCTTTACCAAATACTGTAACGTTAGTTGTTGTCGAAACTAAACCAAATATTAAAGGAGATACTTCTTCTGGTGGCAGCAAACCAGCAACAATGGAAACAGGATTAGTTGTCAATGTTCCCTTCTTTATTAATAAAGGAGATGCATTGGTGATAAATACAACTGATGGGACATATGCATCACGTGCATAAGATTATATAGGTAAGTGAAAGGAGGTAAGAGTATGGCCGAAGGAGAAAAAGTTACACTTGACTCAGCCGAGCTAGGAAATATTGTCGTAGCGCCAGAGGTGATTGAAGTGATTATTGGCATTGCAGCATTAAAAGTTGAAGGCGTTTATGGAATGCGCGGAACGTTTGCTAGTAATGTTGCAAAGCGTTTAGGGCGAAAAGATTACGATAAAGGAATTTATTTATCAAATGATGAAAATTCAGACTTAACAGCTGATATTTACACTTATTTGGAGTATGGCGTTACCGTGCCCAAAGTAGCCATTGATATGCAAGAAAAAGTGAAGCAACAAGTTCTTTTTATGACTGGACTTAATTTAAAAGAAATAAATATTCATGTTGTTGGTGTTGTTCCAGAAAAGTTACCAAAAGTTGATACATCTGATTTGTTTGATGATGAGGATAAAGGTTAAATGAGCAAAAAATTAAACCGTCATAAAATTCGCGAAAAAGCTTTGCAAGCTTTATTTTCATTAAATTTCAATATCGATTTAACAAAAGAAGATGCGATTAAAAATGCATTGACTTTTGAACATTCAGATGAAGTAATTGATGAAAAAGAAAAAAAGTTCATTCCCGTTTATCTTGATGTTTTGGTTGCAGGAGTAATTACCAAAAAAGATGAAATTGACCAACTTATTACCAAGCATCTAGCAGCAAAATGGAAATTACAACGGATTGCTAAAATCGATTTAGTAATTTTACGGATTGCTATCTTTGAAATCCAGTACATTGATGAAGAAAAAATGCCGAATATTGCTGCTGTAAATGAAGCAATTGAATTAGCAAAAATTTTCAGCGAAGAAAAATCAAGCCAGTTTATTAATGGTATCCTTTCAAATGTTTTAAAAGAACGTCAACAATACGTTTAAGAACCTGTTAACGATCTCCGTAATTGCGGAGATCGTTAACAGGTTCTAAGAACTCGACTTTAAATTAAGATATTAAAAATGAAATAGGAAAAAACATGAAAAAGTGGAAATTTTTTCTGAGAAATTTATTATTGATCATTCTAACCAGTGGAGGTTGTAGTATTCTTTTTGGAAAAATAGAGCAAAGCTCTATTACGTTTTATCAAGCTAGCCTTCTTTTTAAACTTAAAGATAATAGTCCAAGAAAAGATTTTATTGATCAAATCCGCTATTTGCTTTTATATGAAAACAACACTGTTGAGAAACTTTCCAAAAAGTTTAAACTTCCACCAGATACTATCGCTGGAAATCTAATA
>JAIRNX010000139.1 GCA_031257815.1 Lactobacillales bacterium | reverse complement strand
ATCGGTTTATACTTTGAACCAGAAAATCTCCATATCATGCGCTTTAACGAAACTGAGGAAGAGTTTGATGCAAGAATCGAAAAATATGTCGAAGAAGAATCAGAGAAAGTAACAGCTGTGCCCCCAAAAGAAAAAGATTAGAGCCTGTTAACTTGTCTCCATAATTGCGCCTTTCTTTGTCAAAAAACCTGGCAGGTTTACAAATTGCTTTAAGCTTTGCTTGATTACAATTTGATAAACGCAATTTCATCCATATAGAGCCAAGTTAACAGGCTCTTAAAAAAAATTCAAGGAGGAAAAAACATTGCGCAAACTATCATTTCAATTGTCTGTGACTTACTATTTTTGGTTAGCGTTATTTGTTATTGCTCCTGTTTTATTGATTATTTATCAATCTTTTTTTGACTATCAGCATCACCTAACATTAGCTAATTATGCAGCTTATTTCACTAAATGGACGTATTTGAAAATGACGTTTAATTCTTTTTTATATGCTTTTTGGATTACTTTAACAACATTTTTAATTAGTTATCCCACAGCCTTTCTTTTAACCAAGCTAAAGCACAAACAGCTGTGGTTGATGTTAGTTGTTTTGCCGACATGGATTAATTTGTTATTAAAAGCCTATGCTTTCATTGGCATTTTTAGCATAAATGGAGCGGTGAATCATTTTTTGCATTTTTTTGGTTTAAGTCCTAAGCAAATATTGTTTACGGATTTTAGCTTTATGTTTGTGACAGCATATATTGAGTTACCTTTTATGATTTTGCCAATTTTTAATTCATTGGATGAGATCAATCCTTCTTTACTGAATGCTAGCAGAGATTTAGGTGCTAATACGTTGCAGACTTTTTTAAAGGTAGTGCTTCCTTTATCAATTCCAGGTGTGCGCAGTGGCATACAAGCAGTTTTTATTCCTTCACTTAGCTTGTTTATGTTAACAAGATTGATTGGTGGAAATCGGGTTATTACGCTTGGAACGGCCGTTGAAGAACATTTTTTGGTAACCCAAAATTGGGGAATGGGATCAGTTATCGGTGTCTTTTTGATTTTGTTTATGCTGCTTGCTATGCGATTAACAAAGGAACATCAAGTAAAGGCATAGAAAATAAAAGCTTTATGACTTTATTATACGAGTTTAAAGAGGAGAAAAGGATGAAAAATAAAAAATCTGCTTGGGGTAGTATTTATTTGATATTTGTTTTTTTATTGCTTTATTTTCCTATTTTTTATTTAATTTTTTATGCCTTTAATAAGGGGGGGACGATGAACAATTTCACCGGCATTACTTTTGATTACTTCCGTGAATTATTTGCTGATTCTCGTTTGTTATTGATTATTTGCGAGACTTTTTTATTTGCTTTTTTAAGTGCTTTGCTCGCAACTTTGATTGGCACTTTTGGAGCAATAGGAATTTATTACGTACGTAAACAATACAATAAAAATACTTTGTTAAATTTAAATAATGTATTGTTGGTTTCTCCTGATGTGATTATTGGTGCAAGCTTTTTAATTTTATTTACTTTTCTTGGCTGGCAGTTGGGCTTTATTTCTGTTTTATTTTCGCACATCGCATTTAGCATCCCAATTGTCGTTTTAATGGTTTTACCAAAACTTAAAGAGATGAATGATTCAATGCTTGATGCTGCTTATGACTTGGGTGCTAATAACTTGCAAATTTTAAGCAAAGTAGTTTTACCATTTTTAACACCTGGGATTATTGCTGGATATTTTATGGCTTTTACATACTCGGTGGACGATTTTGCGGTAACTTTTTTTGTTACGGGTAATGGTTTTACAACACTTGCTGTGGAAATTTACTCTAGAGCCCGTCGTGGTGTTAGTTTGGAAATTAACGCTCTATCAGCAATTGTTTTTTTATTTAGTTTATTACTTGTCATCGGTTATTACTTTATCAACAGTGATAAAGAAAAAGGCAAGCGTCGTCGCAAAACTTTTATGGAGATTGCAGAATGAGAAGATTACAATCTTTGTTTATTGGCATTTTGGGAATTATTGTATTGCTAGCCTTTGTGATAATGCATCTGGAAAGTTCTGATACCACAGATGATAAAGGAACTTTAACTATCTACAATTGGGGGGATTATATCGATCCTGATTTGCTTTCTAAGTTTGAAAAAGAAAGTGGTTTCAAAGTTATTTATGAAACTTTTGATTCAAACGAGGCGATGTTTACAAAAATCAAGCAAGGTGGAACACCCTATGATATTGCTGTTCCTAGTGAATATATGATTTCAAAAATGCAAAAAGAAAATTTGTTATATAAGCTTGATCACTCAAGACTTGTGGGATTAGATAATATTTCAAAACTTTTTTTTAAGCATTCTTCAGATCGCTTAAGCATTTACTCTATTCCCTATTTTTGGGGGACACTTGGCATTGTTTACAATGATCAAATGATCAAAGGTAAACCTCCTCTTCATTGGCAAGACTTGTGGGATTTAAAATATAAAAATAACATTATGCTAATTGATGGAGCGCGAGATGTTCTTGGATTTGGACTGAAATCATTGAGTT
Source organism: Lactobacillales bacterium (assembly GCA_031257815.1). Classification (GTDB taxonomy): domain Bacteria; phylum Bacillota; class Bacilli; order Lactobacillales; family Streptococcaceae; genus JAIRLR01. The sequence continues at coordinate 524 of JAIRNX010000139.1, read as the reverse complement.
ATTCAATCAATAGTAAAGATAAGGAACACTTGCAACAAGTTGCGGATAAGTTAGAGAAAATAACGCCAAATGTTAAGGCAATTGTTGCTGATGAAATAAAAATGTATATGGCGCAAAATGAGGCAGCAGTAGCAGTGACTTATTCAGGGGAAGCAACAGAAATAATTGAGAATAATCGGCATTTGCACTATGTTATCCCCTCAGAAGGCTCTAACTTTTGGTTTGATGATATAGTAATACCTAAAACAGCCAAAAATATTAAAGGTGCCTATCAATTTATTAATTTCATGTTAAAGCCAGAAAATGCAGCTCAAAATGCTGAATATATCGGTTACGCTACACCCAATGAAAAAGCTTTGCAACTTTTGCCAAAAGATATTCGTGAGGATCCAAAAGTTTACCCTGATGAAAAAGTTTTGGACACTTTGGAAGTTTATCAAAACTTGGGAGCAAAGTGGTTAGAAATATATAACGACTTGTATTTGGAATTTAAAATGTATAGGAATTAAAAGCGTTTTTTGCCG
>JAIRNX010000087.1 GCA_031257815.1 Lactobacillales bacterium | reverse complement strand
ACCGAATACAATGCGCAAAAAATTTCTGAATATTTTTAAACAGGAGGATCAATAAAAGCATGAGAGCTTTAAAATCAGAATGGATAAAACTAAAATCAATACGCTCTACTTGGATTAGTATCGCTATAGTGTCTGTTGTTATTTTATTAAATGTTATTGTTTTATCAGAAAGCACATCATTTAATAATAAAGGGGAAATTTGGAATCTTACACATCTTGTTTGTGGACAGGCAATAATTGTTGTTTGCGGAATCATTATAATGATTTTTGCTAGTAATGAATTTGACAATGGCACGATTAATCAATCCTTGTTAGCAACACCGAATCGAACTGCTTATTTTTTATCAAAAGGTTTGATATCTTCACTTTATATGACAATTTTTGGAATAATTTGTATGCTATTATCCTTTATATCGATTTACGCTATAAAAGGACACATTAGTTCTAATTCTTTTTTTGAAGAGATTTCCTATCATTTTACAGGCAATTTTATTTTTTCAGTGCTTGGGTTTTTCTTATTAGCTTGGCTTTTTCACGCAATAGCTATGCTAACTAGAAAATCCACTACGGCTCTGTCAGTCTTTTTTGGAATTTGGATTGGTTCTTTTATGCTTGCTGTAACGCTTGGTAGAATAAAAGGATTTATTGGTGATTTTATAAAATTTTTATATTGTTTAACGCCAAATGAAATTTTTCGTCATTTAACTAACGCTTGGGGAATGTATGAAAAATTGCCAAGCGGAGATCTTTATATTATATGGTGGCAAGCATTATTAAGCATCGTCAGCGTTACAATAATAATAAATATCGTTGCATTATTATCTTTAAAAAAACAAGATATTTGAAATATTTACCCAACTTTGACAGTTTTTTGACAAAAAAAGCTCCTCTAACACTTCTTCCTCAAGCACACGCAAAATGGCAGTTACGTACTTCCTAGAAATTATCAATCCACTGCCACTCAACTCAATTCCCAACTTTTGTCTAGCGCATAATACATTTTGACAATTTTTTAATGCAAGTTAAATTTGTTAAAAAAAATGAAACATGATATGATTAAATGACATTATATAAGGGAGAAAGTGATAGTGACAGTTTACAGAAATGATATTCGGAATGTGGCGATTATTGCCCACGTTGACCATGGGAAAACAACTGTGGTTGATGAATTATTGAAACAATCAGAAACGCTTGACTCGCACGTTAAGTTGCAGGAGCGAGCAATGGATTCGAATGCGTTGGAAAAAGAGCGAGGCATTACAATTTTAGCGAAAAATACCGCGGTATCGTATAAGGGAACGCGAATTAATATCATGGATACTCCAGGACACGCGGATTTTGGCGGCGAAGTTGAGCGAATTATGAAAATGGTGGATGGAGTTGTTTTAGTCGTTGATGCTTATGAAGGAACGATGCCGCAAACTCGTTTTGTGTTGAAGAAGGCATTAGAACAGCATTTAATACCAATTGTGGTAGTAAATAAAATTGACAAACCTTCCGCTCGTCCAAAAGAAGTAGTTGATGAAGTGTTGGAATTGTTTATCGAATTAGGAGCTGATGATGACCAGTTAGATTTCCCAGTCATTTACGCTTCGGCGATTAATGGAACTTCTTCGATGTCTGATGATCCAAGTGAGCAAGAACACACGATGAATCCGGTTTTTGATACGATTTTAGAACATATTCCTGCACCTGTAGATAATTCGGAAAAACCGTTGCAATTCCAGGTTTCGTTGCTTGATTACAATGATTATGTGGGACGAATTGGAATTGGTCGAGTTTTCCGCGGAAAAATTAAAGTTGGAGATAGCGTAACGTTATCAAAATTGGATGGAAGTACAAAGAATTTTCGGGTAACGAAATTGTTCGGTTTCTTTGGCTTGCAACGTTTGGAAATTGAGGAAGCAAAGGCTGGAGATTTGATCGCGATTTCAGGAATGGAAGATATTTTTGTTGGGGAAACGGTAACGCCAACAGATGCAATTGAGCCGCTTCCGATTCTTCATATCGATGAACCAACTTTGCAAATGACCTTTTTGGTGAACAATTCGCCGTTTGCTGGTCGTGAGGGAAAATGGGTTACGGCGCGGAAAGTAGAAGAACGTTTAGAAGCAGAATTGCAGACAGATGTTTCTTTGCGGGTAGATCCGACGAATTCACCAGATCGTTGGAGAGTTTCAGGTCGGGGAGAATTACATTTGGCGATTTTGATTGAAACCATGCGTCGAGAAGGATATGAATTGCAAGTTTCCCGTCCAGAAGTGATTGAACGAGAAATTGATGGGATAAAATCAGAACCTTTCGAGCGAGTACAAATCGATACACCGGAAGAATATCAAGGTTCGATCATTCAGGCATTATCCGAGCGAAAAGGGGAAATGCTAGATATGATTTCCACTGGGAATGGGCAAATGCGCTTGATTTTTTCCGTTCCTGCTCGTGGTTTGATTGGTTTTTCCACAGAATTTTTATCCATGACTCGTGGGTATGGAATTATGAATCATACTTTTGATAAATATTTACCGGCGATTCCAACAAAAATTGGTGGACGTCTTCATGGAGCGTTGGTGTCAATGGATACCGGAAAGGCGACGACTTATGCGATTATGTCGATTGAAGAGCGCGGAATGGTGTTTGTGAATCCTGGAACGGAAGTTTATGAAGGGATGATTGTTGGAGAGAATGCTCGAGATAACGATTTAACAGTTAATATCACGAGAGCTAAGCAAATGACAAATGTTCGTTCAGCGACAAAAGATCAAACAGCCGTTATTAAGCGTCCAAAGGTGTTGACGTTAGAGGAATCGTTGGAATTTATGGCAAATGACGAATATTTGGAAGTCACACCTAAAAGTATTCGTTTGCGAAAACAAATTTTAAACAAAAATGAACGTGAAAGAGCCCAAAAACGTGCGAAGAAAGCAGAATAAGAAGCTATAAAGTGCAAAAATTTCGCCATTTCCATTTATTATGGAGACAAGTTAACACGTTCTTAAAATATATTAACGATTTTTAGTGAATAAAATTTCTCTTTGTTTTATTTCCATTTATATATATGTTAAAGTAAATAATATTTAGAGCCTGTTAACGATCTCCAGAATTGCGCAATTTTGTTTAATTTTTGACACTTTTTTGTCAAAAATCCTCAAAATAGCACCACTATTTCTGCGTTTTTTTCCGCAAATTGTCTAAAAATTAACCAAAAATTTCATCAATAGCAAGATCGTTAACAGGCTCTAAGCAGATTTTAAACAAAAATGAGGAATCGGTGGAAAGCACGATGAAAAGAGATTTTAAGGCTGAACAAGAACACTTGTCTATAACATATAAAGAGCTATTAGTGGTGAAAGAAAAAGCCGAAAAGATTTTAGAACAGCATCATAAAGAAGGTACCGAACTAATGGCAATGATGCAAAACGGTCTTAGTCGTGATGTTTCTAGTTATTCTAATCAACTAGAAACTTTTTCTGCTATTGAAATAAAAAATCGTGAGATTGATCAACTTAATATGAAACATGATAGTTGGGCTAATCGTTTAAATGCAGTCAATCGTTTATTAAAAGAACCTTACTTTGGCAGAATCGATTTGGAGTTTAAAAATGAAAATGAAACAGGAACTTTTTATTTAGGAGTTAATTCATTTCGAACTTTAGATGATGAGGATCGCGTGATTGACTGGCGAGCGCCGATTGCTGAGCTTTATTACAATCAAGATTTAGGTGAAACAAGTTATAAAATTCAAAACGATAAGGTTCCTGTAAATCTAATTTTGCGTAGACAATTTAGTTTAAAAGAAGATCAACTGATTGATTATTACGACACATCAGTGATAATTAATGATGAATTATTGCTGCAAGCCCTATCATCAAATTCTTCTGAGTATATGCAAGATATTACAGCTACGATTCAAAAAGAACAAAATGAGATTATTCGTGATATTAACAGTCGTATTTTATTGGTCAATGGTATTGCTGGCTCAGGGAAAACTTCTGCAGTTTTGCAACGAATAGCTTATTTATTGTATCAATATCGTCAAGATCTTCTACCAGATGATGTTGTTTTATTGGCACCTAATCCATTATTTATGAATTATATTTCAAAAGTTTTGCCTAATTTAGGAGAAAAAAATCCAACTAATTTTACTATGCATCAATTAGTTAATTTTAAACTGCCAAATAATTATAAACTAGAGAATGAATTAGCTTATTTGGAAAGTATTGCTAAAAGCAATGTATCAAAGCAAGCAAAAATTTTGAGAAGCGAAGCTTTTTTTGTATTTTTAGTTAAAAAAATGCAAGATTATTCCTTTAAAACAACGGATTTTAAAGCTATTAAACGTGGAAAAAAAGAACTTTTTTCAGCTAAAGATATCGCTAAATTTTATACTGGAATAGCCAAAACACAAGTAGCCAGTAAGCAAATTCAAGCTTTAGCTAAGCAGATGGAGTATGAGTTAGATCAGCGTTTGCACAAAAAAGCGCGGACACAAAAAATGTATGATAAGATTACGCAAATGACTGAAACTGAGCAGAAAAAGTATTTTGGTGGCTTTATTAAAAGTGATTCTAAGTCAGCAGTTGCTATTTTAGCTTATCAATATTTAAAGCGCATTTATAAAAAAATATTTCGCCAAATCTGTTGCTACAATTGGGTAGATATTAAAGCTTTGTTTAGCGATTTTTATCAGGAGTATACAGGAGAAAATGCCATTTTAAAGGATGAATTAACTGTTGATGAGGGTGTTGTTTTAGTGGCAATCTGGCATTTTTTTGTAATGTCTCTAAATAAACGGAATGTACGCTTTGTTTTAATTGATGAAGTGCAAGATTATTCACCTGCTCAGTTAAAACTTTTGTTGGAACTTTACCCACGTGCTAGTTTTACTTTGCTGGGAGATGAGAATCAAGGAATTTTTCAAACATATGTTGATTTTTCAACTGTTACAAAGATTTTTGAGCAAACTGGAAATTCTGTAACGCAGAAAAATTTAGTCACTTCATATCGTTCAAATGGACCGATTACAGCTTTATTTAAACAATTAGCTGAGAATTGTGAAGCAATCAATGTGGTAACAGTTCAAGAAACAGGAGGTCAACCACAATTTATTAGTGCGCAGACAACTGACGATTATAAGCAGAAATTAATCGCCATTTTGCAGCAATTGCCTAAAGATCAGAGTACAGCCTTAATCACTAAAAATGTGAAACAGGCAAAGTATTTAAATAAAAAATTGATAAAGGTTTTAAAAATTTATAGTTTTATCAAGCCGACTGCCCATGTGCCAGGTGTTGGGATTAATTTACTGCCAATTAGCATTGCAAAAGGCTTAGAGTTTGATAATGTCATTTTGCATGATGTTTCAGCTGAAAATTATCATAGTCAACATGATCGCAAATTGCTTTATACGGGAATTTCACGCGGTATGAAAAAAGTGTTTCTCCTTTATCAAGGACAAAAATCGATTTTATTTGCTTAGAGATCGTTAACAGGTTCTTATTAAGGCTGGTACGTCATGAAATTTTTAACAATGGATACTTCTAATAAAACTTTAAGCGTTGCTTTAGTTGAAGATAATTCTGTGATATCTAGTTTTATTTTAAATATCAAAAAAAATCATAGCATTACTTTAATGCCCGCAATTGATCGGTTGTTTAAAGCTGTTGCTTGGACACCTTGGCAAGTGGAAAAAATCGTTGTTAGTGCTGGACCTGGCTCATATACAGGTGTACGCATGGCAGTAACAACAGCGAAAACGCTGGCGTATACATTAAATAAGCCTCTAGTGGCTATTTCAAGTTTAGCTTTATTGGCGCAAAATGCTACTTTTTTTGAAGGTTTGATCATACCACTTTTTGATGCAAGAAGAGACAATGTTTATGCAGGAGTTTACCGTTTTATGGAAGGTAAACTAACCTTTGTGGTTGCAGATAGTCATATTTCTTTTAGCAATTTACTTGCATCATTTACTCCAAAAGAGCGGATTTTATTTC
>JAIRNX010000006.1 GCA_031257815.1 Lactobacillales bacterium | reverse complement strand
AAGAACCTGTTAACGATCTCTAGTGAAATGAATTTTTGAGCTATTTTTTCACAATTTGAGGCAAAAAACGTAAAAATAGTGGGGCTATTTCGAGGCTTTTTAACAAAAAAGGGGGGAGTATTGCCAAAACTATTCATCGCTCCGAGATCATTAACAGGTTCTAACTATTTACGATAATAACATAATCGCTATAAAGGCAAGACCTTTTTGCGCAAACCAAATGATCCCTCCCAAGGCCAAAATTGAAAAATCCATCCCCGCAAATTGCAAAGGTAACTTTCGAATATACGATAATAATGGTTCGATCATCATTGCTAATATGCTATATAGCTTCGTTTGCGTTGCATTATAAAACCAACTCATTAAAGCATAGATAAATAAAATCATTAAATAAAGATCTAATGCCTTGATAAGCAATAATAAAATATTAGAAATAAGCATTCCTTCTCTCCGATCAATTAACGCTTGCTTGATTTAATAAACTGCGAGCAACATCACTACTAATTTCCATATTATTAGGTGTTACCAAGAAAATTTCATTGTCAACCCGCTGAATATCGCCATCTAATGCAAAAACCGTTCCCGTTAAAAAATCAATCACTCGCGCTGCGGAAAATTCTTCCATTAAATGAAAATTAACTAAAACAGCTTCTTTAACAAACAAAAGATTAGCGATATCTAAAGCTTCTGAATATACTCGAGGCTCTTTAATAGCAATTTTAAAAGTTGTTCCTCCTTTTGTTTGTACTTTAGAGTGCATTTTACGTGAAGAGTTTATCTGAGGGCTTTGCGTTGTATAAGAAGAGGCGTTACTGTACATTTTTTGCGCTGCTTGTTTTATCGATACTACATTATTACTACCTTCAAGATGCGATAAAGAAGCCTTTTGTAGATCTGGTGAAGCAGCAGGACGAGGCCCCACTTTGGTATAGCCATTATTTTGAACTTTTAGTGTTCCACCATTAAAACGACGATTTGCTAAAGAGGAATTATTAACTTCTGGTTTCGTTCTATAACCATTACTTCTTGTTAATTTCTCTTTAATTTGTATGCGATAAGAAGGTTCAATTTTTGTCGTAGTTTTAAGTACCTGCGAGTTTTTCTTTCGCGTAATGCTTTCATGCCCATCCTCATCAATATCAGATTCAAAATCATCAAACTCCGATTCATCATCCAAACCGAAAAATTTTGATATCTTACTTAAAAATGACGGTGCCATATTTTCTTACCTCCAAGTTTAATTAACGGCGACGACGATAAAATGCTGGCGTATTCTCTCCATTATCCACCTTAGTTTCCTCTTCTTTTTGAAAAGTATCGATCTCTTTTTTTTCAAGCGAATCAAATGCAACATTATCAATATTTTGCCTTACATTAGCATCGTGACGAATATCCCAATTACCAAATGGAGACTTTTCTTTTGTATTAATTGTTGAAGAAGATGGCTTAATATTATCTAAAATTGGGCTTTTACGAACAACAGCATTCATTCGTGTTTGCAACGGAGGTTCTTTATGATTATTAAAAGAACGATTTTCCTTACGTGAATCATCAATACCAGTTGCAACGACTGTAACACGAATTTCATCGCCTAGATTTTCATCAATAGAAGTTCCTAGCAAAATATTTACATCATTCCCGGCTGCTGCTGCAACAATCTCTGAGGCATCTTTAGCTTCAAGTAAACCAAGATCTAAACCACCTGTGACATTAAGTAAAACATTCTGTGCTCCGGAAATTGAAACTTCTAGCAATGGTGACTGGATAGCACGCTTTGTTGCTTCGATCACCCGCTCTTCTCCAGAAGCATAACCAATTCCCATCAAAGCACTTCCTTGATCTGTCATCACTGTTTTAACATCGGCAAAATCTAGATTAATAAAACCTGGCGCTGTAATTAAATCAGAAATTCCTTGCACCCCTTGACGCAAAACATTATCTGCTTCGCGTAAAGCTTCTAACATTGTTGTTTTTTTATCAACAATTTCTAATAAACGATTATTTGAAATAATCAATAAAGTATCTACATACTCCTTAAATTCAGCAATTCCTTCTGCTGCAAATAAACTACGCTTTGGCCCTTCAAAACCAAATGGACGCGTCACAACACCCACTGTTAATGCACCTAAATCTTTTGCAAGATGAGCTACCACTGGAGCTGCTCCTGTTCCTGTTCCACCGCCCATACCAGTAGTAATAAAAACCATATGTGCACCAGATAACATATCTTTAATCTCAGCTTCTGATTCTTCAGCTGCTTTTTTGCCAATTTCTGGATTAGCTCCTGCTCCTAAACCATTAGTTAACTTCGGCCCTAATTGAATATGATTTTCTGCTTTATTGCGATCTAAAGCTTGTTTATCTGTATTTGCTGCGATAAATTCAACACCTTCAACGCCAGCATCGATCATATTGTTAATAGCATTTCCACCACCACCACCAACACCTACTACTTTAATAACCGCTCCATCTTTTACTTTCATATCTAATGAAATATCCATGAAATTCTTCTCCCTTTCTAACATAATCTAAAAAATTCTCAATCAAACATCTTGCTCCATTTATTTTTAATCCATTGAACAAGATCTTTACCACCTTTTTTTAAAGGTTCTTCTTCATGATAATCATCAGAATAATCCTGTTGATAATTTGATTCTACATCACTTTCTACAGGTTGAGCTACATGAGTATTTACTGTTGGTACAATACGCTCACCTATTCTAGCACTTTCAATAATATAATTAATTTCTGTTAAATTAGCTGCATACTCTACCAAAGCAATAACATTAGAAAAAACAGGATTTCTTAATCCCATATGATTTGGCACATAAAGTTTAACACCAATATTAAAAATTTTTTGAGCCAACTCCACAATTCCTGGAATACTAGCTGCACCGCCTGTTATAACAATTCCACCAGGTAAATCAAAAGCATTTAAAGGTGTTAAAACTTCCTTTGCTTGCAATAAAATTTCTTCTAAACGTGCTTCAATAATCTCTGATAAATATCGTTCTTTTACCTTAACAGGCTCACTCTTGCCAATAACATCCACTAAAAAAGCTTCAGACTCAGAAGTGTGTTCTGAATATGCATCTCCGTAGTTAATCTTCAAAGCTTCAGCACTACTAAAAGAAGTATTTAAAACAACGGAAATATCTTTTGTAATATTTTCCCCGCCTTCTTGATCAACTACTGAAAACTTTAGTTCTTTCTCATACATCACCGCAATTGTCGTTTGTCCACCACCAAGATCAAGCAAAATCGTCCCAAACTCTTTTTCGCCATCAGCAAGAATTGTCTCTGCTAAAGCTAGTGGCAAAATAATTAAACCATCTACCTGAAGGCTTGCTTTTTCAACAGTAACTTGGACGTTATGAACAATTGTCTTAGGACCAGTAAATAAAATCCCTGACATCTCTAAGCGCATCCCAATCATCCCGCGAGGGTCCTTAATGCCTTCAAAACCATCTACTTTAAACTCTTGTGGCAGCAAACTGATAATTTGTCGCTCAGGTGGAATAGAACGAACCATTGCCGCCATTGCTACATTAAAAACATCTTCATCGGTAATTTCTTTTGAACTTGTACTTACGGTAATCATTCCACTACAGCGCTCCATTTGCAAAGAAGTTGCCGGCAAACCAACGTAAACACTGTTAATTTTAATTCCTGCTTTTTCTTCTGCCTGAGAAACTGCACGCTTAATTGAATCAACAGTTTTATCGATATCAACAATAATTCCGCGATTTAAGCCTTCTGACTTTGCATTTCCCACACCTATGATATTCATTTGCCCATCAATATACTCAGCAACAACAACCTTAACAGATGTAGTTCCGATATCAAGGCCTGTATATAATCCTGTTTTAGTCATTAAATTAGGAGACCTCCACTTCTGCTTGTTTTGTATTTAATCAAATAAATTCACCTAATTTGACCATTCTTCATACTTATGCATTTTATCATAACTTATTATACTTTCAAAAAAGTTGTTTTATTTAAAATCTTTGTGAAAAAGCTCTTACTCTTACTCTTAATCTTAATCTAACTACTTTTAAGTAATACCATTTTCTTCCATTGCACGATCCAATTCTTTATCACTAATATCCGAATTTTTTCCTCTCTTCTCTTCATCCTTCTTTTTTGAAAATGGATATGAGTAAGCTCCCACTTCCATATTAACAATTCCTTTTTCTTTCATTTCTTTAACAATTTTAGGATAAAAATTTAATCGAGAACTAATATCTTCAGAAGAAATTTTAATTTCATTACCGTCCTTCATCGAAAGAACAACTAAGGTCGGATTAGATGGTATTGGCGTTAAAGTGATCCCTGTAATTAATAAGCGCAAAGAATCCTCTAATTTAGAGCATTCTTTTATTACTGATGTAACTTTTTTCTCACTACTATTGAAATTTTTTAATTTTGGAATGTCCCTTTTAGGCTTTTTTTTCAGTTCATTCATTAATTTACCGGTACTTAAAATTGGTCGATATTTTTTACTTTTTTTATCCACCTCATATGCAATTTCGCGATATTCTTCTAATTCAATTACAAAACAATTAATTTTAGAAAATTTTATTTTCGCAGAGGATACACGTGGACTAAATTTTTTGATATTTTTTTCATAAATCCTTTTTCTTAAAAATTGTCTTAAAATTCCTCGATTTTTTGCAAGTTTTGATGCTTTAATAATCTCTGATTTCGGCAAATTAATCGCACCTAAAACTTCCACTTTTTCCAATTTACTAAAAGGAGAAACAAAATACAGCATAACAAAAATCGAGAAAACAAAAACACCAAAAATCAATGAAAGTTGTTTAAGCAATTTTTTATTACGTTGTTTTTTTAATTTTGGCAACTTCTCTTGAAATGATTTGTAGTGAATAACTTTATCATTTTTAATTTCTTCAGACTTTTCTTCATTTTTATTTTCTTTATTTTTATCACTCACAAAAACTCCCTCCTTCTATTTTTACTTTAGAACCTGTTAACGATCTCTAGCGAAGTGAATTTTTGAGCTCTTTTTTCACACTTTTTCGTTAAAAAGCCTCGATTTAGAACCACTAAACCTGCGTTTTT
>JAIRNX010000004.1 GCA_031257815.1 Lactobacillales bacterium | reverse complement strand
ACAACGCTGCTTAATAAATGAATAAGAGCGCTTTTGTTTCGCTCGTCACTAAATACCAGTTTAAACAACAAGTCATCCGTTACTGAGTTCATGTGTAAAAGCTCCTAATAAAATTTTTCCTTTATTTCTAAGAAAATTGTAACATGAACGGGAAAAAACGTAAAATGGTAAAAAATTACTACAAAAACTAATTTTTATAACGCTTAGACTTATAACCTAAAATCAAGTAGAGTGGATTAATCAGATCCGCTGATTAATCCACTCTACTTGATTTCTGATGACTTGAAGGTAAGCATGGATAATTTGAGTAAATTGTGTAAGTTTATCCAAAACTTTTATTCTTCTTTATGCCAAGCTTTTTGCAAACTGCTATATATCAAATGTTCAAGCTTGAATTTTTCGCTACTAAGTAACGCATAAAATGCTTTTGCATCATGTTTTGTTTGCCCGCTACTTAATATTGAATGTTGTGAGTTTTTCATATTTTAATTTATCCATAACATCATGATAACTATTTAAAATTATGGGGGAAGTTTAAATCCATGCTGGGCAAACAAAAAGATTGCTCCCAATTTTTGGAACAACCTTTTATTTTTTTACATTTTATTCATCTACAAATGTAGTAAATAAGATATCATTTGTTGCAACATTGTGTCTTGTAAAATAATTTGTTTCTAATAATATCAATTTAGAAAATTTCTTATTATTCAATCCATCTATGATAAGATGAAAATTACGATTTGTTTCCTCGGCTTTGTTTAAAGTAATAGTTAAAGTGGTTGTCTTTGTTTCTAGATCTGCTAATGAATATTTAGATTCATGTGAACATATAGCACGTAATTCGTCATAAACATCAACCATTGAACTTCTAACGAAGTCAGCCATAATATTTAATTCAGTCAGAGCTCTTCGTTCTTGAAGTGCTCCAAATTTGGTTTTAACCTCAGGCAATTCAGCGATGTCCAAAGATCGATAGCTATCACGGTTGACATAGAGATCTTGAGCTGATAACAAAATATCAAATATGTTATATCGATTTTGTAAACTTAAAATTCCTTGAACAACAGCGTTTTTTCTATCAGTTGTTGTTTGAAAATCAAATCTACTAGTAGAATCCCACCATGTTAAAGGTAATTGTTCTGGGCTACCTGGAGCCGCTCCTGTAAATTGTTGTGCTTTAGCTGGCACAGCACAAGCTAAAGGAGCTAGAAGTGCTAGACCAAAAACTAATTTTTTAAACTTTTTATTCATTTATTTTCCTCTGCTTTCTTTAAATTATTATTGGAATTTTTAATCCATCCCTTACGTAAATAAGTATAAAAGATTTTAAATCGATTAATGCGAATTTGAAAAAAATTACCCACTTTAAAAGTTAGCAATTATCATAAATAATCAAAAGCATATCAACAAGGCTTTTTGTTGAAATGTTCACAAAAACTTATATCGAGCAAAATGTATAAAATTTTTCCCATTTTTTTGAATGCTTCAAATTGCGCCACCAAAATAAAGAGTGCAAAGTAAATTGTAAGAGCCTGTTAACTTGTCTCCATAATTGCGACTTTTTTGGAAATTTTGTGCCTTTCTTCGTCAAAAAACCTATCGGGTTCCTTACGATTTGTTCAAGTTTTGCTTGATTACAACTTGTATAACGGGATTCATCAAATAGAGAGATCATTAACAGGCTCTAAGCAACCAAATTTTAGGTAAGGTTACTGCACAATTGACTTTACACTCTCTTGCACTTTCCTTCTTTTAGTTTTTCAAGAAATTTCAGCTAAAATATCTTTGGCTGAAAAGACACATTTTGCCCCTTGTTGAATCAATTGATGACAACCATTAGAATTCCCCGTTAAAATTTCCCCAGGAACAGCAAAAACTTCACGCCCTTCTTCCATCGCTCGCTCACAAGTAATCAATGAGCCGCTGCGCTGCTTTGCCTCAAAGACTACCGTTCCCATGCTTAAACCAGCAATAATGCGATTGCGCTCTGGAAAGTGATGTTTTAAAGGCAGCGTCCCATTAAGATACTCGCTGATAATCAGTTCATCTTTGCTTAAATAATCAAATAATGCCTGGTTTGCTTTTGGATAAACAACATCTAAACCTGAGCCAATAACACTAATCGTTCTTTTGCCACACATTATTGCTGCTTTATGACTCATTGCATCAATTCCTTTGGCCAAACCAGAGACAATCGTAAAATGTTGAGGTAACTCTTGAATTAATTTTTTACAGCTTGTCAAACCAACCTTTGTAGCCTTCCGCGAACCAACAAAAGACAAAGCACTAGTTTTAAGCAACTCCTTTTTTCCTTTATAAAACAAAACTACCGGAGCGTTATACATCTCCCTTAATAACGGGGGGTAAAATTCATCATAAATTGTTATCAATGAATGAGTTTTTATAACAGAATCAACCTTTTCCTCCATTTCATTAAATGAAGTTATAAATGACCAACGTGTTTTTCTAAGTCCAGCTAACTCAGCAATCTCATATGCTGTTAACTCGCCTGCTAATTCAAAATCACGCAATGCCTTAATAATTTGCCAAATCCCTAAATTGCTTATACCTTTAGCCAGCTTTAAACGCACTAACATTTCTGTTGATAACTGCATATCGTACCTCCAAAATCCATTCACAATGAAAGTACGCAAAAATTCTAACTTAGAACCTGTTAACGATCTCGGAGCGATGAATCATTTTGGCTATTTTTCCACACTTTTTTGTTAAAAAGCCTCGATTTAGCACCGCTAAACCTACGTTTTTTGCCTCAAATTGTGAAAAAATAGCTCAAAAATTCATTTCGCTAGAGATCGTCAACAGGTTCTAACACTTTTTAATCGGTGCATATACTACTGAAATTTGTTTTACACCTTTATCTGAAAAAATCACTTTTAAATCTTTTCCATTATCTGAAACGCTGCCAACAACACCAACTCCCCATAATTTATGCTCTAACTTATCACCTGCTTTCCAGTCTTTAGCTGATCCTTCTTCTTTTTTATTGTTCAGAACTTTATTACTAACAGTTGGTTTGGAATTAAAAAAATAACTTTCTACATTTCTCAAGTCTTCCTTAAGACTAAACTTATCAAAATTATAAAACATCGAATCATCATTGCTTTTATTTAAACGCTTTTGCACAGCTTCTATGTAATCTAAAAATTTACCATCAATTTCCTTTATAAAAGGACTAACTTTATTAAAACTATATTCACCATGAAGCATGCGTTTATGAGCATTACTCAGATAAAGCTTTTCTCTAGCCCGAGTAATACCTACATAAGCAAGACGTCGCTCTTCTTCCATTTTATCGTCATCTCGCATAACAGTAACCCTTGGAAAAATTCCTTGTTCCATTCCAATTAAAAAAACAACTGGAAATTCAAGACCTTTGGCTGAATGCAAAGTCATTAAGGTAACTTGTTCTTTGCTTTTTTTATCGTCCATATTATCCGTATCAGAAACTAAAGATACATCACTTAAAAATGTTGCCAGTCTTGCTTGTTGCTCTTCTTTTATATGCTCTTTCTTAGCAAATTCTTTATCGAATCTTTTCGTTACATTTAAAAACTCTTCTAAATTCTCTAAACGATTTTCAGCTTCTAATGTTCCTTTATCATGCAAATCTTTTCTATATCCCGTTTGAGCTAAGGTTTTCTTTACTAAATCAGTAATTGAGATTTCTGTATCATGTATCAATTCCCCAAACCTTTCAATGGATTTGGCAAAATTAACTAAATTTCTTGCCGCTTTCTTAGACATTTTAGAAAATTGAATTTTTCCTCTTAAATCATAAAAAAACAAGCCATACTTCTCACTAAATTTTTTTAACTCTTTAACTGAAGAAAGCTTTTCTTCCTTATCACTACTTGGTTTTACATTTTTATCGTAAATATTAATGATAACATTATCCTTTGCAGCTTCTAATAAAGATAAATCATAAAACTCTGCAAAATATATTAAATTTTGAAGAGTAACTTCACCGATCCCACGTATTGGTTCATTAACTATTCTTAAAAAACTTATGTTATCAAAAGGATTGGCTATTAAGTTTAAATAAGCAATAATATCTTTGATTTCTTTACGTTCATAAAACTTATGTCCACCAACTATTTTATGCGGGATATTTTCCTTTAAAAAATGCTCTTCCACTAAACGTGACATCGCATTAGTTCGATAAAGGACAGCAAAATCACTATAACTTCGGTTATTTTCTTGCATTTGACGTTTGATTTCTTGGGCTACATAATCAGCTTCATCCTCACCAGACTTAGCATGATAATGAGTAATGATTTCTCCATCTATATTTTCCGTCCATAAATCCTTCTTATACCTATTTTGATTATTTTTAATAACACTATTTGCTGCTGCTAAAATTTGCTTAGTTGAACGATAATTTTGTGTTAGCATCACAACTTTAGCATCAGGATAATCTTTCTTAAAATCTAAAATATTTTGCATATCAGCTCCACGCCAACCATAAATGGACTGATCAGCATCCCCTACAACGCATAAATTACGAAAACGTTCTGCCAGTAAATTTACTAAAAGATACTGCGCGTGATTAGTATCTTGATATTCATCGATATGAATATAGCGAAATTTTGTTTGATAACGCTTTAAAACATCAGGATTTTCTTTAAATAAATGCACTGTATTCATAATCAAATCATCAAAGTCCATAATTTGATTATTCCTTAATTCTCTTTGGTAGCGCTTATAAAGCTTTGCAATATTTTCTTCATAATACCTAGCATTTATATTTTTACTCTTAATCTCTTTTTTGTATTTCTCAGGTGTTAGCAATTTATTTTTCACTTGGTTTATTGTTCTCAAAACTTTAGCTGCAACAAACTGTCTTAAATTCAGATCCAATTCCCTTAACAAGCGATTGATTAATGTTTTTTGCTCACTACTATCAATAATTGTAAAACTGCGACTATAACCTATTTTATCAGCCTCACTACGCAAAATTCGCATACACATCGAATGAAAAGTCGAAATCCAAACATCGCCTTCAACATCTCCTAAAAGATTAACAACACGTTCCTTCATTTCATAAGCGGCTTTGTTTGTGAAAGTAATCGCTAAAATATTCCAAGGTTTAACTTGCTTTTCTTTTATTAAGTAAGCAATCCGATGTGTTAACACACGCGTCTTGCCCGAACCAGCGCCTGCCATAACTAATAATGGCCCTTCTAAAGCTTTAACTGCTTCTTTTTGCTTATGATTCATTTCATTTAACAATTCCATACCTCTTAAATCCCCAAACTTTAAATTAACCAAATTACATTCTTTTTAGTCGTTTATAAGATATCAAATAGCTTGGCAATAAAATCATAACCGCCCCACTCCAAGCCAAAGGAGCAGCCCACGCAGCTCCTATAAACCCAAAAAATAACGTTAAAATGATTGCTGCCCCACTACGCATTAATAACTCCACAATTCCTGCAATGGTAGGAACAGCTGCTTTACCCAGCCCTTGTAAGGTATAACGCAAAATAAAAAGAATTGAAAGCATCCAATACATCGATCCATTAATATTAAAGTACATTTGCGCTAAAGCAATAACTCGAGTTTCTTTGGCATTCACAAACAACTTTACTAAACGATCGCCAAAAAAAATTTCAATTACTCCTGCCACAATACTAAAAGCAATCGATAACACTAAGCCTTGCTTCACACCTTGAATAATTCGTTGATATTTTTGAGCACCCCAATTTTGCGCCGTAAATGTTGCCATAGTAATCCCGAAACTCATCATCGGCAAAATTGCAAACTGGTCAATACGTGAAGAAGAAGCCTGCGCTGCTACAACATCTGTCCCCAAAGAATTCAAAGTTGATTGCAAAACAACTGCACCAATTGCAATAATGCTTGCCTGAAAGGCCATTGGAACCCCTGAGTGAATATGCTGCATAAAATCTCGTTTTGTGATCTTTTTAAAATCCGAAATGTGAATTTGCAAAATCGGAATTTTTCGATAAATGTAAAATAGGCATAATAAACTAGCAATTGCTTGAGCCAACAAGGTCGCTATCCCCGCTCC
>JAIRNX010000157.1 GCA_031257815.1 Lactobacillales bacterium | reverse complement strand
ACAGAAAACTTCCTATAGTCGTTTTCCTTTATTCGAAACCTGAAAGCCGTGCTTTCAGCCTCAAATTGTGAAAAAATAGCTCAAAAAACCTGGCAGGTTTACAAATTGTTTCAAGCTTTGCTTGATTACAATTTGATAAACGTAATTCATTTCACTAGAGATCGTTAACAGGTTCTAATACGTCTTCATTTGCCAAATTGTCCATTTCAGATATTTCTTCTAAGTCATTTTCAAACTCTAAAAGATCATCATCAACACTACTATTTTGCAAAATATCTTTTAACAGTTCATTGCTAGAAGGTAAAGCCGTAGTTATTGGCATTAATAATTCATCCCACTCTTTTGATTTAACCGTTTGCAGCTGAGACTTAAGCATCAATGTTAAGCGCTGATGAAAAGAACGCGTTTCTTTTTTCAGTTCATCGGTATCGATTCTTAGCTTATTAGCATCTTCCGTAGCTTGTGAAAGAACTTCTTCTGCTTTTTGTGTTGCTTCCTCAACTATTTGTTTTGCTTTAGCTTGTGCATTTATCACTTGGTCAAGTGCTTTTTGTTCTGCTGATTTAACAATCACATCTGCTTCGTTGCTAGCTGTGGCTTTTACTTTATCTGCTGTATCCTGAGCAACGATAATGGATTGATTTAATGCTTCTTTTAGTTCATTGAAGTATTCTAACTTCTCTTTAGAATGCTTTAGACTTTTTTCTAGTTCCCGATTTTTTTGATTTAATAATTCATAATCATGCATAACTTGATCTAAAAAATCATCGACCTCATCTTGATTATAGCCACGCATTTTTGTGCCAAAATTTTTATTTTGAATATCTAGTGGTGATAATGCCATTCTTACACCCCTCGTATACTTGTTAATATCAATTATTTTGAACGCATCACTGCACACATTATACACATTTGTCTTTGAATTAGCCAAATTTGAATTATCTTAACTAAAAAATGTCCATAAAAATATTGCTGAACTTAACATGTTTTAGTTGAAAATTAATTTTGATATCCATAATCTTTTAAAAAAGTTTGTTTATCACGCCATTTTTTTTGAACTTTAACCCATAGCTGTAAATAGATTTTCTCGCCTAATAAGTGTTCGATATCACGTCTGGCAAGTGAACCTATCTTTTTTAACATCACGCCATTTTTGCCGATAATAATTCCTTTTTGACTATCTCTTTCCACAATGATATTTGCTTTAACTTGAAATTTCTCCCCCTCATTAACACGCCGCATCAGTTTAACGTCAACCGCAACAGCATGCGGGACTTCGTCTCTTGTTAACAACAACACTTTTTCTCGAATCAACTCAGCTACAACAAAGTATTCTGGACGGTCTGTAACCATATTTTCGGGGAAATATTGTGGGCCTGCCTGTAATTTAGCGACTAACAATTTCATTAACTGTTCAATATTATTGCCATTGGTTGCTGAAATCGGAACAATTTCGGTAAAATTCATTTGCTGTCTATAATCATCAATAAACGTTAGTAGCTCATTTGGATGAACAGTATCGATTTTATTTACAACCAAAAAAATAGGCGCTTTAACTTTGCGTAAACGCTCAATAATTAAATCCTCTCCCTTACCGTGTTTTTGATTAGCAGAAACCATAAAAAATACTGCCTCAACTTCTTTTAACGCCGAGTATGCAGCTTGCACCATAAAATCTCCTAATGATGTTTTGGGCTTATGAATTCCTGGGGTATCAATCAAAACAATTTGCGCGTCTTTCATTGTTAAAACGCCTTGGATTTTATTACGCGTTGTCTGCGCTTTTTCGCTCATAATTGCCACTTTTTGTCCCACCAAGCGATTTAATAAAGTTGATTTCCCCACATTGGGACGCCCTAAAATAGCTACAAAACCTGATTTGTATTCACTCACTTTTAAATTCCTTTCAAGTAAACAGTTCTATTATTTTCGGCAAAAAAATAATCATTCCTACAAGTACCGCAAAAAGAACCATCAATAGCACTGCTCCAGCTGACATATCTTTAGCCTTTTTCGCCAAGGAGTGATAATGATAACCCGTAACTAAATCAACAACATTTTCTATCACAGAGTTTAGAACCTCTGTTACAATAACCAAAAAAATCGCTAATAAAATCCATAGCCACTCATTTACAGAAAGATGAAAAATAAAACCTAAAACAATGGCAAAAATTGCTAATAATGCGTGTTTTCGCATATTTCGTTCTTCATCAATTGAAGTTTTAATTCCTGTTATCGCAAATTCAAAGGAACCAATAAAACTTTCATTTTTATATTTCTTTACTTTGTTCTCGTTTAAGTCCATAAGCATCCAAAATCTCCTTTTGCAATTTAGACATTTCTTTCTCTTCTTCAGAAGTTTGATGATCATATCCATTGATATGAAGAAAGCCATGTATGGCCAGAAAACCTAACTCTCTCTTATAAGAATGACCATATGCTTTAGCTTGCTCTTTTGCTTTTTCAATCGAGATCATAATATCGCCAAGATTACGCGGAAGATCCTCCATTTCTTCATCTAAGAAAATCGGCAGCTCTCCTTTTCCTTTTTCTTCCAGACCAAAGCTAATCACATCTGTCGGGGCATCTTTACCACGATAATTGCGATTTATCGTTTGGATATCTACATTATCCATAAAAGTTACAGACATCTCAGAATCAACTGAAACATCTAAGTAGCCAGCTGCAAAATTCAATAAATCTTCTATTTGTTTAAGCTCTGCTAGCGTCATTTGCCCTGTTTTATCATTAATAGCAATATCCATTTAAATTCCACCTTTTAAATTATATGCACGTATAATCTCTGCTACCACTGGATGACGCACAACATCTTTATCATCAAAGTGAACAAATCCAATTCTTTTGACTGTATTTAACGTTTGCTCTGCATGAATCAAACCGTTTGTCTGTCTTTTAAGATATTATCATGCGCTCCAAATAAGAGAGCAACATCTTCAATTGAAGAATTAGTTTGTTAATTGCAATTTTACTGACAAATCCTTCATTTGCCAAATAATCCCTTCAAAATAAAATTTATATTTTCCTTTACATTCGAAAATGTGCAAACGCAAGCAGGAACGCGCACAAGAGTTAGGAGTTAAATATCGGTAGATAACAACATTGAAGTGCCCACCTCATGAATATTGACACATATAAAATAAATGGTGAATTTGACGAAGTGAAGTTAAGTCTGTAAAATCAGAGAAGTATTTTGAGGTAAACAGGCTCTTAAAATTTTTGACGGCATATATTTTAATAACGGAGGCATTATCTCTTGAAGGCACAAAATTTATTTACCTTTCGCTTTGTAAATACAAGACTAGGGTTTATGTTTTTCTTAGTAATTTTATTTTGGTTTAAATCGGTTTGTGCTTATTTCTTTAATTTTGATTTAAATATCGAAAGTGGCTTTCAATATTTTTTTCTTTTGATTAACCCTATATCAACGACGATTTTTTTATTAGGGATCGCTTTATATCTTAAACGGCCTTTAACTAGTTATATAACAATGGGCATTATCTATTGTTTGTTAACTGTTTTGTTGTTTTCAAATGTTTCTTATTATCGTGAATTTTCTGATTTTTTAACAGTTGCTACCATTTTAGGATCAAAATCAGTTTCAGCAGGTTTAGGTGAAGCAGCAATTAATTTATTTCGTCCATATGATCTCTTTTTTTTCATAGATTTAATTGTTATTTTGCTCCTTTTCGTCACTAAGAAAATAAGTATGGATCAACGGCCTTTTCGTCTAAGAGTTTCTTTTGCTATTTCTGCAATTGCATGTATGTTGTTTGGCGCTAATTTATCCTTTGCTGAAATTGCTCGTCCAGAGTTGCTAAAACGAATGTTTTCCAATGATTATATTGTGAAATATATGGGAGTTAGCTTTTTTACGGTTTATGATGGTTATCGCTTTTTTAAGACTGACCAAGTTCGCTCAGAAGCTTCACCCAAAGATTTAGATAGGGTCAAAGACTATGTTAAAGAACATTACGCCGGTTACGATCCTAACTTATTTGGTATTGCAAAAGGGCGCAATGTTATCACGATCCATTTAGAAAGTTTTGAACAGTTTTTAATTAATTATAAATTGACAGATCAACAGGGTAAAGAGCATGAGGTTACGCCTCTTTTAAATGAAATTTTTAAATCAAAAGAAACTTTTAGTTTTGATGACTTTTTTCATCAAGTTGCACAAGGGAAAACTTCTGATGCGGAGAATTTATTAGAAAACAGTTTATTTGGTTTAGAGAGTGGTTCTTTATTTATTCAGTATGGTGGAGAAAATACTTTTCAAGCAGCTCCTAGGATCTTTAAACAAAAGCTTGGCTGTACTAGTGCTGTTTTTCATGGCAATGGCGGCGGATTTTGGAATCGTAATGAAACTTATAAACAGCTTGGTTATGATTATTTTTTTAATGATAAGTATTTTAAAATTAATGAAAAAAATTCATTTCAGTATGGTTTGCATGATAAAGAATTGTTTAAACAATCAATTAAGTATTTAGAACATCTTCAGCAACCTTTTTATGTAAAATATATAACTGTTTCTAATCATTTTCCTTATGGAAAATTTTATGGAGAAGAAGATGGTTTCCCGCTTGCACAGACAAATGATAAGACAATCAATGGATATTTTGCAACGGCCAATTATCTTGATACAGCAATAAGAGAATTTTTTGATTATTTGAAAGCAAGCGGCTTGTATGACCATTCCGTAATCGTTATTTATGGTGATCATTATGGGATTTCCAATAAACGAAATCCCGATTTAGCAGAGTTGTTAGGTAAGGATTCAGAAACGTGGAATGACTATGATAATGCTATGCTGCAGCGAGTGCCTTTTATGATCCATCTACCAAAGGCTGATATTCCAGGACGAACAGAGGAGAATTCTGATTATATTAATCATACCTTTGGTGGAGAAGTGGATGTCTTGCCAACGCTTGAACATTTATTAGGAATTGATAACCAGCGTTATCTACAGCTGGGGCAAGATTTATTATCGCCAAAAAGGGAGGGAATTGTTGCTTTTCGGAATAAAAATTTTGTAACATCAGATTATACTGTTCTAGGCTCAAAAATATATAATACTCAAACAGGGGAGTTACTGGAAAATCCAGCAAATGATACATTATCTATGATTGAGCAGCTGAAACAAAAAGTAGACCAGCAACTTGCAATATCTGATCTGATTACCACAAATGATTTATTACGTTTTTATGGTAAGGATGAAAGTGGCTTATCTCCTATTAATCCAGAAAAATATAATTATCAAAAAGAGTTAAAGCGGTTGAAAAAAATTGAAAAACAAAAAAAACAAGATTCAACCAGCCTTTATAGTAAAAATAATAAGCATTCAAGTGTCGATCTTTATAAGACAAAAAGTTATCAAGATTATCAGGGTGAGAGTGAACTTTTGCCTCAAGAAAATCAAATAGATGCATCGGAGTAAAGATTTTAAGGAGAAGTTTATGTGCGGAATTGTTGGTGTAGTTGGCAGTAAAAATGCAACGGATATTTTGATTCAAGGATTGCAAAAGTTAGAGTATCGTGGCTATGACTCAGCAGGAATTTTTGTGGCGGATAAAAATGGAAATCAAAATTTAGTTAAAGCAGTTGGCAGAATCTCAGCTTTGCAAGAAAAGATCGGTATTGAAGTAAATGGTTCTTCGGGCATTGGACATACGCGTTGGGCAACGCACGGTAAGCCAAGTGAAGTAAATGCTCATCCTCATGTCTCAGCAAGCTTTCGTTTTGTTTTGGTTCACAATGGCGTTATTGAAAATTTCAAAGAGTTAAAAGAAAAGTATTTGGCAAGCGATAAATTTGTGGGCGAAACGGATACGGAAATTGTTGTACATTTAATCGGTAAACTGATCGAAGAAGAAAATTTATCAGTGGTTGAAGGCTTTCAAAAAGCTTTGAAGTTAATTGAAGGGTCTTTTGCTTTTGCTTTGATGGATAAAAAGAATCCTGAAGTTATTTATGTAGCAAAGAATAAATCTCCGTTGTTAATTGGTTTAGGTGATGGTTACAATATGGTGTGTAGTGACGCGATGGCGATGATTCGCGAAACTAATCGCTTTTTGGAGATTCATGATGGAGAAATGGTAATTGTTAGAAAAGATGCTGTAGAGATTATAGATACTGATGGCGTGACAAGAAAACGTGAACCTTATATAGCAAAGCTTGATTTGTCAGATATTGGTAAGGGAACTTATCCATACTATATGCTTAAGGAAATTGATGAACAGCCAGCGGTGATGCGTAAGATTATGCAGGAGTATATGTCTGAGGATAGTCCTCATCAAATGAAAGTAGATCAAGAGATTTTAGAAGCCGTTGTAAAGGCTGATCGAATTTATATTATTGCGGCGGGAACGAGCTCTCATGCAGGTTGGGCGGCAAAAGCTTTTTTTGAGCAAATGACGCAAACTCCTGTAGAAGTTTGTCTTTCTTCTGAATTTGGTTACAATATCCCGTTGTTATCTCAAAATCCGCTCTTTATATATATATCACAATCAGGTGAGACGGCTGATAGTAGGCAAGTGTTGGTCAAAATGAAAGAGCTTGGATGTAAGGCGCTAACTATTACAAATGTTCCGGGTTCAACTTTATCACGGGAAGCAGACTATACATTATTGTTGCATGCAAGTCCTGAAATTGCGGTAGCTTCTACAAAAGCTTATACAGCACAGATTGCGGTAATGGCCGTACTTGCAAAAGCCGTAGGGGAATACATTGAAAACTCGACGGCTAGAAGTTTTAATTTGATTAAAGAATTATCATTAGTTGCCAATGCGATCGAAGCGTTGCTAACGGAGAAAGAATTGATTGAACAAAAAGTAGCGAAACATTTGCAAGATACTAGAAATGCTTTTTATATCGGACGTGGTGCTGATTATTACGCCTCAATGGAAGCAGCATTAAAATTAAAGGAAATTTCTTATATTCAGTGCGAAGGTTTTGCAGCTGGAGAGTTAAAACATGGAACGATTGCCTTGATTGAAGAAGGCACACCAGTACAAGCCTTGATTAGTAATCAAGAAATAGCGTCGCATACCAGAGGTAATGTGATGGAAGTTGTTTCGCGTGGGGCAAAAGTTTTAACGATTGTCTCACAGGATTGTGCACAAGCTGATGATGATCTTGTGGTACAAACAGTTCATCCTTTTTTAACTTGTATTGCAATGGTCGTGCCAACACAGTTAGTGGCTTATTATGCTACTTTGCAAAGAGGTTTAGATGTGGATAAACCGCGGAACTTGGCAAAATCTGTAACAGTGGAGTAAACATTTATTAAGAACCTGTTAACGATCTCCAGAATTGCGCAATTTTGTTTAATTTTTGACACTTTTTTGTCAAAAATCCTCGAAATAGCACCAACGCTTACGCTATTCTGCGTTTTTTTCCGCAAATTGCCTAAAAATTAAACAAAAATTTCATCAATAGCGAGATCGTTAACAGGCTCTAAGCAAAAAAAGTAGGAGCTGGCGGTTTTAATTGCTAGTTCCTATTTTTGATTTAAAGATTATACGAAGTGTCTTCTAAGTTTAAAGCGTCAAGAATCATTGTGGCTGTTTCTTCAATTGATAGCTTTGCCGTATTAATAATTTGGCAGCCTAATTTTTCATACAAATCATCGGCATATTTTAATTCTTTTTTGATATTGTTGATGTTTGAATATTCTGTATCCGCTTCTAGACCGTAAGAGCGCATTCTTTCCATGCGAATATTACTGATAATTTCGGCACTATTTGTGAGTCCAATGATTTTCCCCGGATCAACTTCCCATAGTTCATCAGGAATTTTAGCTTGGGACACAATTGGTAGGTTAGCGACTTTAATATTTTTATTTGCTAAAAATAAAGAAAGTGGTGTTTTAGATGTTCGAGAAACACCGAGAATGACAACTTCCGCTTTTAAAAAGCCACTAGGGTCTTTTCCATCATCATATTTAACCGCAAACTCAATGGCTTTAATGCGTTTAAAATAGTTTTCATTTAATTGATGCTGAGCTCCTAGTCTTCTGGCTGGTTTGATACCAGTGCGTTTGATAATTTCTGTGATAACAGGCTTTAATAAATCTTGACAGAACAATCCGTGTTTATCACAAAATTCATTTATATATTTTTGTAATTCTTTTTCAACAAAGGTATGCATCACTAAGCCGTTATTAACTAGTGCTTTTTCAAGTTGTATTTTTAAAACATCTAATGTCCGGACAAAACTTTTCCGATGAAAGACAAAGGCAATTGTTGCAAATTGCGCCATATTAGCGTGTGCTACTTTAACTGCGGTGTCCCCTACAGAATCAGAGATAACATAAAGATGGATAATTGTTTTTTTTGACATATTTAACTCCTTTTTTGTTTTAGAGCCTGTTAACTTGTCTCTTTATTGATGAACCCCGTTTATCAAGTTGTAATCAAGTAAGCTCAAAACAATTTGTAAACCTGCCAGGTTTTTTTGAAAATTTCATCAATAGAGAGATCATTAATAGGCTCTAAGAGCTTGTTAACGATCTCTAGTGAAGTGAATTTTTGAGCTATTTTTTCGTAGTTTGAGGCAAAAAACGTAAGTTTAGTGGTTCTAAATTGAGGCTTTTTAACGAAAAAATACGGAAAAATAGCCAAAATCATTCATCGCTCCGAGATCATTAATAGGCTCTAAGTATATCATGATGGCAAAAATGTGTCTGGCTTTGTATAATATTTTTAGAAACATTTCAAGAGGTGATTTTATGAATTTTGAAAAGTGGACAACAGCTGTGCAGCAGTCATTTGCTAAAGCTCAACAAGTAGCTGTTGTGCGTAAACATCAAGAGGTTGATATCCCTCATTTGTGGAAGATTTTTTTGCAGCCAGATCATTTTGCTTATAATTTTTATAAGGATTTAGGTGTAAATGTCGAAAATTTTAGTGAGCGTGTTGATACGCAGCTAGATCGTCTTTTTGTTGTGGAAGGTGGCAATGTTAAGTATGGAGGCTCGTTGAGTCAAAATTTATTTCAATTGTTAACGCAAGCCGAGAAGTTAAGAGCTGAGTTTGGCGATGAGTATTTATCAACAGAGGTTGTTTTACTAGCTTTATATGAGTTGAAAAATTATGAATTGACGAAGTTTTTAACTGATTCTGGCTTTACAAAGAAAAAACTCAAAAGTGCAATTGAAGAGATGCGAGGAGGAGCGCGCGTGATAAGTCAAAGTGCAGAAGAAACATATAAGGCTTTGGAGAAGTACGGCATAGATTTGGTGCAAAGAGTGCGTGAAGGTTCTCTTGATCCGATTATTGGGCGTGATGAAGAGATTCGTGATGTGATTCGAATTTTATCTAGAAAGACCAAGAATAATCCGGTGTTGATTGGCGATCCTGGTGTTGGAAAGACCGCCATTGTGGAAGGTTTAGCGCAACGAATCGTGAGAAAAGATGTGCCGGAAAACTTGAAAGATAAAATTATTTTTTCTCTTGATATGGGTGCTTTAATTGCCGGAGCGAAGTTTCGTGGGGAATTTGAAGAGCGTTTAAAAGCGGTTTTACAGGAAGTTAAAAAGTCAGATGGGCAAATTATTTTATTTATTGATGAGTTGCATACCATTGTTGGTGCAGGGAAGACGGAAGGGGCAATGGATGCTGGCAATTTATTAAAACCGATGTTGGCGCGTGGGGAGCTTCATTTGATTGGGGCGACGACTTTAGATGAGTATCGTCAGTATATGGAAAAAGATAAAGCGCTAGAGCGGCGTTTTCAAAAAGTTTTGGTTAAGGAGCCAACAATTGAAGATACGATTTCGATTTTGCGTGGACTTAAGGAACGTTTTGAAGTGCATCATGGTGTAAGTATTCATGATAATGCGTTGGTTGCTGCAGCGAAGCTGTCAGATCGTTATATTACGGATCGTTTTTTACCTGATAAAGCAATTGATTTGGTGGATGAGGCCAGTGCTAATATTCGTGTTGAGATGAATAGCTCGCCTACAGAGTTAGATCAGGCAACGAGGAGATTAATGCAGCTTGAGATTGAAGAGGCCGCACTTAAGAAGGAAACTGATGATGCATCAAAGAAGCGCTTGAGGGTTTTGCAAGAAGAGTTGGCCAATTTGCGTGAAGAGACAAATAATTTAAAGATGCGTTGGGAAACGGAAAAAGAAGAGGTCAATGCGGTAAGTAATAAACGTGCAAAACTTGAGCGAACACGGTATGAGTTAGAAAACGCTGAAGCCAACTATGACTTGGAAAAGGCAGCTGTTTTAAGGCATGGGAAGATTCCTGATTTAGAAAGAGAGTTAAAAGAGTTAGAAGAAAAGGCTAAGCACGATGATTTGCGCTTGGTGCAAGAGGCGGTAACCGAAGAAGAGATTGCTGAAGTTGTTGGGCGTTTAACAGGCATTCCTGTTGCTAAGTTGGTTGAAGGCGAGCGGGAGAAGTTATTGAAGTTGAATGATACGCTTCATAAGCGTGTAATTGGGCAAGATGAGGCAGTTGATGCGGTAAGTGATGCCGTCATTCGCACGCGTGCTGGCTTGCAAGATCCCAATAAACCGCTGGGCAGTTTCTTATTTTTAGGGCCGACTGGTGTTGGAAAGACGGAGCTTGCTAAAGCATTGGCAGAGAATTTATTTGATTCCAAGGAGCAGATGGTGCGCATTGATATGAGTGAGTATATGGAAAAGCATAGTGTTTCACGCTTAGTTGGAGCACCT
Source organism: Lactobacillales bacterium (assembly GCA_031257815.1). Classification (GTDB taxonomy): domain Bacteria; phylum Bacillota; class Bacilli; order Lactobacillales; family Streptococcaceae; genus JAIRLR01. The sequence goes on along the minus strand of JAIRNX010000157.1, from coordinate 8,009 downwards.
CCTGGCTATGTTGGTTTTGAAGAGGGTGGGCAGTTAACAGAGGCAGTAAGGCGTAATCCTTATACGATTGTTTTGCTGGATGAGGTGGAAAAAGCGCATTCTGATGTTTTTAATATTTTATTGCAGGTCCTTGATGATGGACGTTTAACAGATGCTAAAGGTGTTGTGGTTGATTTTAAAAATACAGTGTTGATTATGACTTCAAATATTGGCTCGCAGCTGCTTTTGGAAGGCGTGCAAGATAATGGCACGATTTTGGATGATTTAAAAGAACAAGTTATGACTATGCTTAAGGGACACTTTAAACCGGAATTTTTAAATCGAATTGATGAAACTTGCTTTTTTACACCGTTAAACTTAGAAGATATCAAAAAAATTATTGTAAAAATAACACATCAATTAATGAAGCGCTTGCAAGAGCAAGAAATTGAGCTTGAAATATCCGAAAATGCTAAAATATGGATTGCTAAAAGTGCTTATGAACCAGCTTATGGAGCAAGGCCTTTAAAAAGATATTTAACCCGTGAAGTTGAAACGCCGCTGGCTAAGTTGATTCTTGGTGGGAAAATTTTACCAAAATCAAAGGTAGTTGTTGATGTATTAAATGAGGGCTTAACCTTTGAAATCCTTGAGCAAAAGGATAAAGAATAATTTTTATCAGGCTTTAAAAATAAAAAATTGGTGTAAACGATCTTGTCAACAAGGAGGAACTTTAAAAATAAACCTCTTTCCAAATTTCAGATGCGCCGATTGCGATTTTCTCTGAAAAAAATACCAAAACGTTTAACACACGCTAACTTGAATGCAAGAAATTGCTGCCTTTTTCTTCTTTGGTCAGTGGCATTTTCTTTAATTTCTTTTTTGACAAATGAGACTTGGCATGAAATTTTTCAATTCCCTGACGTTTTACTTCGGTTAATCTTTGAAATTGGTTGTTCGTTAGTTTTTTCGTTGTTCCACATCTTATGTTTTATCTACCTACATATAATTTTTGCAAGCATTTTTTGGAAAGAAGTTTAATGTATAAACAAGTAAAACCTTTAAGGAGGGCGTTGTGTGAATCGATATGAAGATTTAAAAATAGCTGAGAAGGGCGCAATCGTAAGTATTTTATCTTATATCTTTTTAGCAACTGCCAAGTTACTTATTGGTGTTTGGGGCGACTCAAATGCGCTATTTGCAGACGGTTTAAATAATTTTACGGATATCATTGGTTCGTTGGTGGTTTTTATTGGTTTAAGGATAGCTAGAAAACCGATAGATAAAAACCATGCCTATGGACATTGGAAAATTGAAACCGTAGCGAGTATGATCACTTCTTTTATCATGCTGCTGATTGGTTTGGAAGTTTTAGGAGATGCCATTGAAAAAGTTATGCATAAAACTTATTCAAAACCAGATCCATTAACGGCCTTAGTTGGAATAATATCTGCGCTTATTATGATTTTTGTATATTTTTATAATCGAACATTAGCTGAAAAAGTTCATAGCAGTGCCCTATATGCAGCAGCAAAGGATAACCTAAGTGATGCTTACACAAGCATTGGTACGACAGTTGCAATTTTAGCAACTGTATTTAAATTTCCCTTACTAGATACAATTGCCGCAATCATTATTGCCATTTTGGTGCTAATAACAGCGTTAGAAATTTTTAAAGCTAGTGTTTTTTCACTATCAGATGGTTTTCCTGAAAATTTACTAGAAAAATACAAAAAAATAATTTTAAGCATCGATGAGGTCCAGGAAGTCCGTTTAATTCGTGGTCGCACATATGGAGCCAATATTTTTTTAGACGTTGTAATAGCGATGGATCCAAACCTTTCTGTATTGCAAAGCCATTCAATCACAGAGATCATTGAAAAACGCTTATCCAGTAAATATCAAATTTACGACATAGATATTCACGTCGAACCTTATTTTTCTCCTTCACCAAAAAAACCGTAAAGAGTTTTCAATGGAAAGTTTTATGAAAGCGCAAAGACAGCATTGCATGGGTATTTTGATGAAGGTGTTGAATTGCTTAAATATAAAAAATATTAAGTAATGTACATTAGTTTCGCTTTGTTTTTTAGTAACATGAAAAATACGGATTCAATGAACAAGTTTTTAAAACTAAAAAGGAGCTAGATATGACAAACGCTTATACAAAAGCAGGGGTAGATGTTAAGGCTGGTTATGAAGTGGTCAATCGAATCAAAAAACACGTTGAGAAGACGAAGCGATTAGGTGTAATGGGAGCGCTTGGCGGCTTTGGCGGCTGTTTTAATTTGTCTTTGTTAAACGTTAAAGAACCGGTTTTGGTTTCAGGAGCAGATGGTGTTGGAACAAAGCTTTTGGTAGCAATTAACGAAAATAAGCATGATACGATTGGCATTGATTGTGTAGCGATGTGCGTTAATGATATTGTGTCGCAAGGTGCTGAGCCGCTTTATTTTTTAGACTACATTGCAACAGGAAAAAATATTCCCAGCCGCTTAGAACAAGTAATCGCTGGGGTTGCTAAAGGCTGTTCTCAAGCAGGAACAGCGCTTATTGGTGGTGAGACTGCTGAGATGCCTGGAATGTATGAGGAAAATGATTATGATTTGGCGGGGTTTGCAGTTGGTGTAGCAGAAAAATCACAATTAATTACAGGTGAAAATATCAAAAAAGGGAGTATTTTATTAGGTCTTGCTTCTTCAGGAATTCATTCGAATGGTTATTCCTTAGTGCGAAAAATTTTCTTTGAACAAAATAAATTTGATGGCTCAACCTTATTGCCTGAATTAAACGAAAAAACGTTAGCAGAAGGGTTGCTAACACCAACGCGTATTTATGTAAAAACGTTATTGCCATTAATTCAGAAAAATTTAGTTAAAGGAATTGCACACATCACCGGCGGTGGTTTTATCGAAAATATTCCCCGAATGTTTGGTAAAGGTTTAACTGCAGAAATTACTGAAGGTGCTTGGCCAATATTGCCAATTTTTAAAGCTTTAGAAAAATATGGAAAAGTCCCTCATCATGAAATGTTTGAAATCTTTAATATGGGTATAGGTATGGTGCTGGCAGTGGATGCAGAGCAAAAAGATATTGTCAAAGCAGAACTCCAAAATCAAGGCGAAAAGAATTATGAAATTGGAAAAATTATTGAGCAAAAAGAAAATTCAGTTATAATTCGCTAATAAAAGTAAGAAAAAAATATGGCAATCAAACTTATTTTTGTTGGAAAATTAAAAAAAAAGTATTTGCTTGGTTTGTAAGCTGTGTAACGGGACTATTCATCACTTCAAGACAAGTTAACAGGTTCTTACTTTTCTCCACCAACTTATGCGTCTTATTCTTGCTGAATAAATAATCGTAATTTTATGATTAATAGCTTAATAGCAATAAATAAGATTATTCCGTTTCAATTAAGCCATATTTACCATCTGAACGACGATAAACAATCGCTGTTGTTTCTGTTTCAGCATCTAAATAAAGAAAAAAATCATGACCTAACATATTCATTTGCAAAATCGCTTCTTCGCTATCCATCGGCTTTAAAAAAACACGTTTTGTTCGCACGATTTCTAATTCACTTACTTCTTCTGCTTCATCTAAAGCTAAATCAGAAAAGAGCATTCTTGTGGATTCTACTTTACGATGCCTGCGGTTTACTTTGGTTTTATATTTACGAATTTGACGCTCCAATTTATCTGCTACAAAATCCGCACTAGCATATAAATCAGGTGAAGTTTTTTCTGCACGAAGCACCAAATTAGGGAGTGGTATTGTCACTTCAACCTTAGCTGTTTTTTCAGTATAAACTTTTAAATTAACATGAACTGTTGCTGTAACATCATTAAAATACTTTTGAATTTTATTAATGCGTTTTTCTATATAATCACGAATTGCTTGAGTAACCTCGATATTTTCGCCACGTATATTATATTTAAACACAACAACGACTCCTTTCAATAAGCAAGAAAATAGAGAGTAGAAAGCATCTGCAATCTCTATAAAATCATTATATATGAGCTCTTTTTTATTTGGAAGCAATAACTATCTTAATTTTATGAAAAATAATTAATCCCCATTGCCGCTTTGACCTTGCTTAGTGTTTGTGCTGCAACTGCTTGCGCCTGCTTACTGCCCTTTTTTAAAATCTGTGTTATTTCATCCAAGTCTTGCGCATACATTGCACGTTTTTTACGTATTGGCTCTAATTCACGATTTAAAATTTCTAACAAATAACGCTTAACTTTTACATCACCTAAACCGCCGCGCTGATAATGTTCTTTCATCTCTTGAATTTGTGTAAAATCTTCTGCGTGCCCAAAAACATCCAGATAGTGAAATACCATATTTCCTTCAATTTGCCCAGGATCTTCCACACGAACGTGATTTGGATCTGTATACATACTCATGACTTTTTTTTGCAAAGTATTTGCATCATCTGCTAAGAAAATTCCATTATTAAGCGACTTACTCATCTTGGTGTTGCCGTCTAAACCAGGCAATCGCCCAGCTGCTTCATTATCTGGATACAGTCCTTTAGGCTCCACTAAAACATCAGTTTGATATATATGATTAAAACTACGAACTATTTCGCGAGTTTGTTCAATCATTGGTTTTTGATCATTTCCAACCGGGACTTTTGTTGCTTTAAATGCTGTAATATCGCTAGCTTGACTAATAGGATAAACAAAAAAACCTGTTGGTACACTTTCGCCATATCCCTTTTGTTCAATCTCTGTTTTCACTGTTGGATTGCGGTGCAGGCGCGCTATAGACACCAAATTCATATAATACATTGTTAACTCGGCTAACTCTGGAATTTGTGACTGGACAAAAAGTGTTGCAAGCTTTGGATCAAGTCCAACTGCCAAATAATCAAGCGCTACATCATATAAACTTTTCCGAATCTTCTCAGGATCCTTAGCATGATCAGTTAGCGCTTGTTGATCAGCAATCATTACAAATAACTTATTTTGAGAATTTGCTTGCAGGTGCACTCGATTTTTAAGTGACCCAACATAATGGCCAATATGAAGCTTACCTGTAGGGCGATCACCCGTTAATACAATTTCTTTTGTTGTCATGTAATTCCCTTTCACTAAATTCCTTGCCATCTTCCATAACGCGCACGCGCTCCGCCAATTTTTTTAGGGCGACTAACAGCTGCTGTAACATGAGCTAAGCCAATCTCTTTACGTTTAGGCCGAAGTGGCACTTGCACATGTTTAATATGCATACCAATCAAAGTATCTCCAATATCAACTCCTGCATCGGCAACAATATATTCTACTTCTACAGGTTGCTTCATTAACTCAAAAGCTGCAAGCTGCCCGCTACCTCCTGCATGTACACTTGGCAAGACATCTACTATTTCAAAACCTTTTTGCTTGGCAATTTCTTCTTCCAGTACTAATGCTCGATTTAAATGCTCACAACCTTGAACTGAGAGCCAAATTTCACGCTCACGCAACAAAGCAAAGACAGTGGAAATAATTGCTTGTCCGACTTCAAGTGATGAATTTTTCCCGATCACACTACCTAACACTTCTGAAGTGCTTAAACCCACAACAAAAAGACTTCCTGGCTTAAGTTTGACTTGTGTTAAAAGATCAAGCATCACTTCGTAAGTTTGATCTTTAATATCTTCGATTGAAAAATCCATGCTTCTCCCTTCGCTTCGCGTTGATCTTTCCACACAACAAAATCATCCAGAGCTTTTTTATGCTAAGTAAAAGATAAGGTTACAGGTTTTTTTGGAGTTGAAAATTACTGTATCCACAGAATTATAAAATGTTTTTTTACGTTTCCTCAAATTTTTACACTCTTTAAAACAAAAATATCAGTTCTAGTCATACAATGGAAAGCGATCTGTTAGTGATAAGACATCTTCTTTAATGCTGCGAAGTGTTCCTTCATCTGCTCCACTTGTTAGTGCTCTAATAATTAATCGTGCAACTTCTACGGCTTCTTCTTCCTTCATGCCTCGGCTTGTAATTGCGGGTGTTCCTATACGGATGCCAGAAGTTTTAAAAGGTGATAGTTGTTCATAAGGAATAGAATTCTTATTCACTGTGATATTTACAGAATCTAACAAACTTTCGGCTTCTTTTCCATTCATTCCCATCTCTGTTACTTTCAGTAGCAAAAGATGATTATCAGCTCCCCCACTAATCACCCGAAGATTAGCTTCATGATTAAAAATAACTGCCATTGTTTGCACATTATTAATAACTTGTTGCTGATATTTTTTAAAAGCAGGATCAAGCGCTTCTTTAAAAGCTACTGCTTTAGCAGCAATCACGTGTTCTAAAGGCCCGCCTTGAATTCCTGGGAAAATATTGCTGTTGATTTTTTTCGCTAACTTTTCATCATTAGTTAAAATCAAACCACCACGTGGCCCGCGTAACGTTTTATGAGTTGTGCTTGTTGTAATATGTGCAAAAGGAACAGGAGACGGATGTAAGCCTGCGGCAACAAGTCCTGCAATATGGGCCATATCAACCATTAAAAAAGCACCGACTTCATCTGCGATTTCACGAAATTTCGCAAAATCAATCACTTGCGAGTAAGCAGAAGCGCCGGCAACAATTAATTTTGGTCGATGCTTACGCGCAAGTATGCGAATTACATCATAATCCAATGTTTCTGTAACAGGATCTACGGTGTAAGAAATAAAATGATAAGTTTTACCTGAAAAATTTACGGAAGAACCATGTGTTAAATGCCCTCCTGCCGCTAAATCCATCCCTAAAACGGTATCCCCTGCCTCAATCAATGAAAGATAAGCTGCTGCATTTGCTTGCGAACCAGAGTGAGGCTGAACATTGGCAAACGAAGCATCAAAAAGCTTTTTAGCACGCTCGATGGCTAAATTTTCGACAACATCCACAAATTCACAACCACCATAGTAACGCTTTTTAGGATATCCTTCCGCATATTTATTGGTCAAAACACTGCCTTGTGCTGCCATCACTGCTTTTGAAATCACATTCTCTGAAGCAATTAGCTCGATATTATTCTGTTGACGCTGTTTTTCCTTTTCGATTGCTTCCCATAGTTCTGGATCAAACTCTTTTGCATCAGGCTTATCAAAAATCATTTTATCTCCCCTAAACTTTTATAAAATTTCTGTAATCTTACCATATAATCTCACATATGTTTTCGTAAAACTTCTTTTAACTGCTCTTTTGAATGCACGCCAACTAATGTTTCTACTACGTCGCCGTCTTTTTTTAATAGAAGCGTAGGGATTGATAAAATATTAAAACCAAATGGAGTGATCGGATTCTCATCAACATCCATTTTGACAATTTTTAACTCCATTTCATCGTATTCTTCTGTTAGTTGTTCTAAAATTGGCGTTTGCGCGCGACAAGGTCCACACCACGCAGCCCAAAAATCAATTAACACCAAACCTTCATCAGTTTCTTCATTAAATGTTTTATCCGTTACTGAAATCATTTTCTTCCCTCATTTCTTTGGCTGATTCAATTATAAACTACTTGCTAGAACCTGTTAACTTGTCTTTCTATGAAGATAAATTAACAGGTTATATACATCCACATATTTTATGTAAAACCAATGTAAGTAAGAAATTTGTAAAAAAAAATTGTGTAATTTTTTACCCAATTCTGATCATTAGACCTGTTCTAAAACCCTAAATCAAAATTATACAAGCCACAAACCAAAGAAATTCTCAAAAAATGTTTAAAATGTTTAAGTTGCTTATTTCGATACCGATATTTAAACATCTTACAATCGTTTGATAAGTCGATTCACATGTTCAATAAAAATCCTAATTTTTGAAATCATTCGATTCCATTTCTTTTGCTCGGAAGTTAACTCTTTTTTATGTTGTTTTTTAAACGGAATAAAGCTAAAAGAGTGTAGTTGATCAATTCCGTATAGCCCTTGTCTGCGATTAATAAAAGATTTTTCAATAGACCTGTTCTAAAACCTTGCAATTAATTTACTGAAGTAGTATAAACATTTTATGAATAATAAAACACGAATCGAAAGATTAAAAGATA
>JAIRNX010000155.1 GCA_031257815.1 Lactobacillales bacterium | reverse complement strand
GCTGTGCTTTTAGCCTAAAATTGCATAAAAATTTTCCCAAAAACCTGGCAGGTTTACTAAATTGTTTTGAGCTTGCTTGATTACAATTTGTATAACGGGATTTCATCTATAGAGAGATAAGTAGACAGGTTCTAAGGGGCTTGGGAGGCTTTCATGCGTTTGGGGCGGAGTAACATGACTAATGATTTATTGGTGCAAAAGGTAAAAACTTGGCTTTATAAGACAGGCGAACTAGCAAAAAAGCTTGAAAAAAGCCAATTGCAAATTACAACTAAATCTTCTCGTAATGATGTGGTAACCAATGTCGATAAGGAAGTTCAAAGGTTTTTAGTTGCAAAAATAGAGAGTGAATTTCCAGAAGATAAAATCTTAGCAGAAGAAGATGAGAAATCCTCTTTAGTTGATATGAGTGGACGTGTTTGGTTGATTGATCCGATTGATGGCACGTTAAATTTTGTTTTTCAACGCGAAAATTTTGCCATCATGATTGGCGTTTATGAAGATGGAATTGGAAAACTTGGATTTATTTATGATGTTATGCGTAGTGAGTTGTATTGGGGTGGTGCAGGTCTTGGTGTTTTTTGTAATGAAAACAAATTAGAATCTCCTAAAAATTCTGGCGCTAAAGATGGTTTGTGGGGAATAAATGTTGGGATGTATGTACAAAATGTTGGTAACATCCAAGCTGTTGGAGAAAATGCTATGGGGGTACGAATGATTGGCTCCGCCGGACTAGAATTTATCAGTATGCTGAAGGGAAATACAATTGGTTATATCTCTAATTTATATCCATGGGATTATGCACCAGGTGTAGTTTTGATTAAAGAATTCGGTTTTAAAGCTAGTGGTTTGGATGGCTTAGCGCTTACATTTAATGGACAGCAATACTTTATTGCAGCTACTACCCAAGCATATAATGAAATAATGAAGATGTGTTAATATTAACTTAAATGATGATAGAAAGATAGGAAAATTATATTGAAAAAAAAGATTATAAAACGTTTTTTGTGTAGTCTTTTCGCCCTTTCATTACTGTTGGTTTTAACGGGATGCGGTACAGAAAAGATTAGCGCTCATTTCACTGGAATATGGGAAAAATTTGTATGGTTTTTTGCTAGTTTGATAAAATTTTTATCTTTTGGCGAATCGATGGGACTCGGGATTATTCTTTTGACGTTGATTATTAAGACGTTATTGTTTCCCTTGATGGCCTTTCAAATCAAGTCGACTAAAAAGATGCAAGTCATTCAGCCAGAAATCAAAAAAATTCAACAAAAATACCCTGGAAAAGATATGGAATCGCGACGTTTGCAAAGTGAAGAAATGCAGCGTTTATATTCTGAAAATGGGGTAAATATGTATGCTGGATGTCTGCCGTTATTAGCACAAATGCCGTTTTTATGGGCATTGTTTCAATCGATTTCACGAGTTGAAGAGATTCATAGCGGACGTTTTTTATGGCTAGATCTTGGACAGTCCGACCCTTACTATATTTTGCCAATTTTAGCGGCTATTTTTACTTTTGTAAGTAGTTGGTTATCTACCAAAGCAGCGCCGGAACAAAATGGCATGACCAAATCGATGACTTATGTCATGCCAGTAATGATTTTTTTTATGGCATTTCGAATGTTTAGTGGAGTGGCTTTATATTGGGTAGTGCAAAATATTTATCAAGCAATCCAGACGCTTTTGATCAATAATCCATTTAAAATCGAAAAAGAAAGGCAAGCCAAGGTTCAGGCTGAACGTGATTTAGAAAAAGCCAAACGTAAAGCTTTGAAAAAAGCATTAAAGAAGAAATAATCTGAAACTTAATATCAATTTTCAGCAATTATTATACGAGACTCTTAGAGCTTGTTAACGACAAATTTTCAAAAAGCATTGACCTGTGTTTTAATTTAATCTAAATCAAACAAGAAAATTGATGGTTATTTAAATTGAATTAAAATTTTTTGTAAATAAACAAAGAACACGTCAAAAATTTTAGATAAATATGAAATTCAGATGATCTTTTCAATTTATTTTCCATGTTATACTTAAATTAATAAATTTGGAGGAGTTTGGATGATAGATAAGTTGCAGGGATTAAAGAAAAATACTGGAATGATTTTTAGCGGACGATATAATCGTTTTATTATTAGTTTTGTGTTGACACTACTTGCTTTATGGTTTTTGTTCAATCCATTAAATTTTTTAATTAATCCATTGCTAAGTTTTTTTGAATTAGTCTTATTTCCAACAGTGCTATCAGCAATTTTGTATTATATTTTTGATCCTTTAATTGACTGGCTAGAGGTACGTAAGATGCCTCGAACAGTTTCTATTTCCTTGCTATTTACTGTTCTTTCCTTATTATTTGTTTTAATAGGCTTTTTGATTGTACCAACTATCTTAGATCAAGTAACCACTTTTATCCGTCATTTACCAAAAGAGCTTAAAGAGCTAAACGATCAACTGCAAGGTTGGCTAAATGAGCCATTTTTAAGGCCGTTTCGTGATGAGATTAACGCACAGTTTGACCAAGCAAATGTATATATTAGTAAATATGGTGCACAGATTAGTTCGAAGACTTTTCATGGGATTGGTAACTTTGTTGGTCATGCTTTTAAAATATTAGCTGAGCTGGTCATTGTTCCATTTATGCTATTTTTCTTATTGAAAGATAAGAAGAGAATATTGCCGGCGGTGACCAATTTACTACCTGTCAAATTTCGAAGTGCTACAGAAAAAGTCGGAAAAGAAATTCATGATAAATTTTCAATATATTTTCGTGCACAATTAATTATGGGAACGGTTGTAACGGCTTTATTGATGGTTTCATTGAAAATTGCTGGTTTGAAATATGGACTAACTTTAGCAATTATAACGGGTATTTTAAATTTTTTAATTCCATCATTTGGTGCTGGGATTGGAGGAATTCCAGCCATCATCGTTGCTTTTCTTATGGATAATCCTTGGCGTGTATTAGCAGTGTTTATCATTTATTATGTAA